>JAQWSX010000083.1 GCA_029242935.1 Akkermansiaceae bacterium | reverse complement strand
GAAGCAGAGGGGCTACAACGCATTACCCCAAGCGGTGACGAACCCTTCGACATCACCGCCTTCAACATCACTCCTCAAGGCTTCAAAATCACTTTTACTCGTGAGCTTGAGAAAGACCTGGCCGCGAATGATCTCAAGTTCAAATCCTTCACATACCAATCGAAGTGGACCTACGGTTCACCTCAAGAAAATAAAACCGACAATAAAGTTCAGAGTGTTAAGCACCTCGGCGCAAAAACCGTCGAAGTGACGCTGGATAAATTTAAGCCTGGCCGAGTTTACCAACTCGACCTTGAGAAACTAAAATCAAAAGACGGAGCTGAAATCCAAAATCGACTTTTTTACTACACCGCCAACCAGCTTCCCTAAATTCTACACAGGACTCAAAAAAGACGGCAGAAATTTCTACTCAAAAACTACACCAAGCCGCTCATCGTTCCCGTTGAGGTCGCGAATTTCTCGGCTTCCATCCCTAGGTTTTGCAACATAGAGAGGTAGAGGTTTGGCAACGGATAATTGTTGGTATTACTGAAGCCAAGGTGCTGGCCATGCTTATAGCCGCCGCCACCAAAGAGAACTGGCATGTTCCGATTGTCATGGGAGGAGGCGTTTCCAAGATTTGAGGTCAGAAGGACCATGGTGTCATCGATAAGATTCGCACCCTGAAGTTTCCGAAGAAAATCGCCCCAGCGGTCGACGGTTGCTTTCTCGACGATAGCAAGTTGCTCGAGCTTTTCACCGCTCTGGCCGTGGTGCGAAAGTGAGTGGTAGGATTCATCAACACCTTCAAGCGCACGCACCGAATTACCAGCACAATGAAGGGTGATAAAGCGAGTTGAGTCGGTTTGGAGAGCCAAGAAGACAGTATCAAGAAAGGCCCGCATAATATCGGGCGCGTTGTTACGGTCCGGTCTAGCGGGCGCCTTCCCAACTTTGGGCTTTGGCTTGTCAACCCAAGCCTCGTTAGCCTCTAGGCGAAGCTCAAGCTCGCGTACCGATGTAAACCATTCGTCGAGCTTCTCGCGATCGCCGGGACCAACCTGCCGCTCGAGGGCTTTGGTCTCGGAACGGACAATGTCCATGATAGATTTTCCACCGCGGGCAATATCGCGCTGACGCTTCTTGGCGTCCGGTGAATCATTGACGAAAAGAGCGGTGAAAAGTTTTCGGGGATCATCAATCGCCGGAATCATGGCTCCACTTTCCGAATAAGATGGCGACCGCTGGCTCGAGGTATTCAGGACCAGTGAGGGAAAACGAGTGTCATCTCCCATGTATTTGGCCATATGCTGATCAAGTGAAATCGTATTTCTACTATTACTTCCCCGCCCCATCGGGCAGCCCGAAAAAATGGAAGCTTCGGCAGTATGCCCACCTTTCACACCAGGATGAGAGGCTCCCGAAATTACAGTGAACTTATCTCGAATGTCCTGCATGGACTTGAGGTAGGGTGAGGGAGTGTAACCCGCACCCTTATCCTTGGGAACGAGGTAAGGATTATGCAATCCCAGCGAAAGAGAAACTCCAACGAAACGCTTGGGGCTTGCGGGTTCGGAGGCCCCGAAGGCCGGCGACATGGCATCAAGCATAGGCAGACCGAGCGCAATTCCGGCCTGCTTGAGGACGGTGCGGCGGGGAAGGGCTTTGCGGGTAGAAATATGCACGAAGATGGATACGCTTACTTGTTTAGAAAAATTTCGCTACTGAGTGCGGCTTGGATAATACTCTGGAGCCCATACCCTTTTTCGGAGGCTTGGGCAACAATCTCTTCAAGGTGCGGTCGGTCACTGAATCGGAACTTTCCTCCCACACCATAACTCAAAACCTGCCTTGCGAAAGCGTGGGTTAAAATTTCAGGGCGCCTTAGGTAAATTGCCCGCCAAGAATCAAAGGCCTTAAAATGAACTCCATCTGGTGTGACTCCCGAAGGATCGACTTTGACCGAGCTCTTTTTATTTCCATAAGCGATCCGGTATTGCCCGATGGGATCGTAGCTTTCGAGTGCAAATCCGGACGGATCAATCTTGTCGTGACAACTCGCACAAGAGGTCGAGTTGGTGTGCTTGGTGAGTTGATCGCGGATGGAAACAGCACCGCGGATATCTGGTTCAATCGCGGGGACACTTTCCGGTGGCGGCGGAATGTGACGGCCCAAAATCCGCTCATTCACCCAGACTCCACGAAGAACCGGAGAGGTCACTGAACCATCAGCAGTCACTTTAAGAATGGAAGCTTGAGTAAGAAGCCCAGATCGGTGGGCGGGTTCAAGCCTCACTTTTTGTAGGCCCCCACCGGGCGTCAATTTGATCTCTTTCAGCTTGTAATGATCGCGGAGACGCGTGTTGAGAAAGCCGATATCTGATTTCAAAAGCTGGGTGACAGGGTGATTTCCGGCGATGAGCTCCGCCACGAAACTCTGGGTTTCAGCCTTGAGCGATTGCTGTAGTGGAAGATCAAAATCCCGGAAACGACGCGGGTCCAATTGGGTGGCATCGATATCGCGGAGGTCCAGCCACTGGTCCGTAAAGTCTTCGATAAAACGTGACGATCTTTGGTGAGCAAGGAGTCTCGCAATTTGTCGCTGAAGCATCTCGGGCTCGCGAAGTCTTCCCTCATCAGCAAACTTGCGCAGCTCTTTATCGGGGAGAGTTTTCCAAAGCAAGAAACTCAAACGAGCGGCGATTGCGTGGTCATCAAGAGGCCCCGGCTTCTCGACAAAGGTTAGGAAACTCGGCGAGCATAAAATGGCATGGTAGGCCGAGCGAAGCGCCTGCGGGAAGGAATCACCTGACTTGAGTTGCTCTGCCGCAAGCTGCTCGTATGGAGCAATCTGCTGCTTCGTGACGGGGCGTCGAAAAGCACGTGAAGCGAAGCGGCGGATAAGTTTCGAGAGCGCCAGGCCGGGAATCGTTTTAGTTTCCGCCAGATCGAGATCGGCGAAGAGATGGGAGTGGACTTGCTTCCGGTCCGCGACAGGATAAATCCGCTCGATCGTGATCTTCTCAAATCGAAATCCCGCGAATCCCATCTTCTCAAAATTGCGACTTCCGAAAGAGAAGCTCCCACCCTTGCTCGGCAGGCTTCTTAAATTAGCCTCGTTCGGCTTGAAGACCAACATATGCTCTTTCTGCATCCAACCCTCAAAAGTTTTCGTCTTGGACTGCTTGGTGGCCTCGACGATTCCAAGGGAATAAAGAAGAGGTTCGTTGGAATATCCAGAACCGGTCTGGAGTGTCCCCCAAAGGTAACCATCGGACCCCGGGTTGACGGCATCAAGATTATGAATCGTGATCCGATACCAGCCGTGATCCGGCACGCGGGTCTGGGTAATACGGCCAGCAAACTGTAGCTGGGCGTGCCAAGAGATTGCCTTCCCTTTCCAAAGCTGGGGACCACGATTGTTGCCCCCACCGTATTTGGTAATGTCCTTCTCTGAATATTCGCGGTGAAACTGCTTATCCCCTTCTAAGGCACGCGCAAACGCTTCATCGAGCGCTTTGGCACTGACGCGGAGATAATTATCGAGATGGAAATGGGAAATCTGCTGGGTCTCAGCATTAGTGTTAAACCCTTCATCGGCATCGGCGGTTAATTCACCGGCGAGCGGGATATCGATACCAAGGAGGTCATGCAGAGAATTCTCATATTCCCGGGCAGTGAGCCGGCGACCATGGACTCGACCCGTCTTGCTGAGTTCCTTAAGACCAGCTTCGATCAACGGAGCTTCAAGCTTTTTCAAAAAGCCCGCAATCGCCTCGGCATTGGGGCGTTTTTTCTTTTTAGGCGGCATCTCACCAGCCTCAACTCGCTGAAAGACAGCTTCCCAGTGAGCCCGATTTTCTGGATTTCCGGGATCAAACTTAAGATCAAGAAGGTTTAATCCACCCTCCTTGTCAATATCGTCATGACAATCGTAACAATGCTGATCGAGAAAAAAATCGACGTCCTTACGGACATCAGCGTGGAGGCAGGTCGCGAGAGCAGAAAAGAAAAAGAGGAAACGCATCTAAGGTGTTCGGTCAGGAAACTTTACGCCGGATTTGTGGGGCAACTTTCGCCCATGGATCTTTCCCAACCCCTTATTTTGTTGGCTTCAAAACTTCGAACTTATCAGGCGGGGCTTCTCTTTTAGCAATTCCTCCCCTATTTATCCGCCGTCGTGTTTGGAAACCTTCTCCAATGGGCCGTCCTCCGTCCCATCATAAAAACACTCACCAGAATACTGGTGGGCCTAATCGCGATTCCACTTTTCCGGCTTGTGGTCCACAAAAGTGGGCGTATCGCTAAATTAGAAGTCGAGCTAGAAAAGGACCTCGAAGAG
>JAQWSX010000210.1 GCA_029242935.1 Akkermansiaceae bacterium | reverse complement strand
ATCCTCATCCACCAAGATGCCTGGGCCTATGGCGAAGTCGGCAAGCCCTACAAAAAACACGGCCCGCTCCCTCTCAAAATCCAAGACCACAAAGGCACCGGCGTTTCCTTCCGAAACCTCTGGATCGTTCCCCATGTCGATTACGATCAATCGCTTGCATCATTCCTCGGTAACTTTGGAAACGCCCCCGAGCATTTGGTTGAGGCGAAATCCAAATCAAAGAAACCCAAGCCCGCAAAGATCACCATCCTCCCCGTCGGAATGGTCCGAGGTATGGATCTGAACCGCGACCAAGTCATCACGCGAAAAGAATTCGTTGACTACCGTGCCAAGCAGTTCGAGCCCAAGGATAAAAACGGAGACGGTTTCCTCGACGCAAAAGAATTCTCCCACCCCAAGGCCCTCCAAGGTTCCGACAAAAACAAAGATGGCAAGCTGTCCCGCGAAGAGCATCTCAACATCTTCCGTAGCCAATTCCCCAACGTCGACACCAATAAGGATGGCAAGATTACCGCTAATGATAAAAGGAAGTAGGCGACTCCTTTAAAGAATGAGAGTTCAGCTCTGGGTGGCCCCGTTTTTGAAGAAGGCTTCCATCCGGCGGTGGAGGTCTTCGTAGAAGCTGGCTTTCATTTTCTCGAGCATAGCCCGCTTCTCGGGATTGGAGTGAGCAAGGGTTTCTTGTTCAATCCGCATTTCTTCGGCGAATGATTTTTCCATCGCGACGAGAGAGGCGAGGAATTCGCGGCCGGCGCGTGAGTGTTCGACGCCATCCACTAGAGCGTGCTCGAGGCCCTTGTTGCGGGTGACCGAGATCAGATTTCCCTCGGAGAGATTCTCCATGTAGCGGTCGTTGCTCGACTTAAAAGCGCTGTGTTCGGAGTCGAAGGAGATTTCGTCACGATCAACCAAGGTGTCATAAGGTCCTGCTTTGGTGAAGAATTTGATCACCAGAGGAATGGTATCAACCAACATGAAGAGCGCGGTCAGGATGATATAAGTGTAAAAAGCAAACTGACCTCCCTCGGCTCCTTGCTCGAACAGGTTGTGAAGGGCCAAGGTTTGTGTGAGGATATCGCGTCGAGGTTCCTCTCGAATCGACTTGAGGCGATCTCGTTCCTCGACTCCAACGGCGGCCAATTCGTTTTTCGCGAGTTTCTGTTCGGCGAGTAGTGAATCAATTTGCTCTTTTATGGTGACGCGAAGGGCATTTTGTTGGGACACAAAGGCACTTGCCTGATCTTCTTCAACCTGCCTCTTGAGTGCTGTAACTCGCTTTTCCTCGGCCCGGTTGGCGGCTTCGATTTCTGCAAGGCGGGTTTCAAAGACTTTGATGGCGCTTGCTTCGGCGGTGCGGGCCTGGGTTTCGAGCATGGCCTTCTCACCGCTGAGATGTTCGAGCTGGCGGGCGAGCCTTTGCGAATCGGTGCGGCGGGGCTCAAGTTGGTCGGCCTTGATGGATCTGGCACGAGGTCCTTCGCCGACCAAGCCCGAGCGTTGACCATTGAGCTCGCGTTCATATTCCGTTTGCCAAAACGAGAGTTCAGTTTGTAATTTTGCATATTGGGGGGAAAGCTCGTCGTATTGTTGTTGGACGATTGTGAGGCGATCAGTAAATGGGGAGGTGGATTCGGCGATCGCGTCATCGAGTTCCTTTTGTTGCTCGGAGGTCAGGCCGGGGATGGCATCCCCCTTGGAGTTGGGCTCTTGAATGATGAAGCGAGCCTGAAAACTTTCGGTCCACTTTTCCCGTTGAGTGGCGATAGACTGTTCCAGTTTCCCAATTTCGCCACGCACTCCAGACTTGGTCTCTCCGAACTGGGTTCGGACCTGCTCGATTTCAGTGGCGCGATCTTCTTCGATGACCGAGCTCACGGTGTCGCTGAAGAGAAGGAGAACAAGAGGGTGGGCGATGGTGAGGCCCATGAGAATCGCTACCACGAGACGAAGAGCAAATTGTGATAACTTGCGTGGCCATGAGAGGAAAGCCCGGTAGCCAGAAACGAGAGCCCGGTCGATCGTCAGGATGATAAAAGCCCAGATAAAAGCCACCGGAAAGATAATGGCGACCTTGTCCGTGATGGTCGAAAGGGCATATGCGCAGGCGATAAAGGCGAAGGCACAGGGAACAAGGACCGTGGCCCCAAAAGCGACGTATTTACGCTGTTCCCAGTTCGGGCATTGTTCGAGAGTTTCGGAGCCCGCGCCGGCAAGCCAGAAGAAAAAGTGTTTGATGGAATGAAGCATGGGAAGGATCGAGGCTAATTACTTACAGTTGAATGGGCTACGGTTTATCATTCGTCGGGAGATTCAGGAGGAATGGGGAAAGATTGGTTGGGTGGTGGCTAGAAAAAAGTCGCTAATAATCTCAGGAAGAACCACTTTGCGAGATTTACAGATAAAGTGGGTTGGGAGAAGTTGAAATGAAGGGAAAATGACGGCATGTTTCGTCAAGCGTCCGTCTTGGGATGCTTGACAAAATTATTTCGGAATGAGTTTGAGTTCTGCCATCACTTCAGCTCTCCAATTTAAAAGCTGTCCCTCCATTCGTTTGGCAATCTTTGGAGCTTTTTTGATAAGGTTTATTTTCTCTCCGGGGTCATTAATGAGGTCGTAGAGTTCATTCCCTTTTTTTCGAGAAATGAGCTTGTAGCGGTTTTCGATCCAGGCCGCTTCTTTGCCGTCTTTGTTGAGGAATCCGAGCGGTTTTTTACGTTCGATTTGCTTGCCGATTGCGAAGGGGAGAATGTCGACTCCGTCGTAGGCGCGGTCGCCGGGGAGGGGGATTTTAAGTGCGGCGAGGATGGTTGGGACGTAATCGGAGGTGAAGCAGGGAGCAGTGACGGTGCGGGGTTCTTTAATCTTCTCGGGCCAAACCATGAGTCCGGGAACCCGGATGCCCCCCTCGTTCAGGGAGAGCTTATATCCCTTTAGGTTTTTGGCCGTCCCGACGTGGCGAGGTGATCCTTGGCGGGCG
>JAQWSX010000058.1 GCA_029242935.1 Akkermansiaceae bacterium | reverse complement strand
AGTGAACCCGGTCACGCCTATGTCCACATGCTCCGTGGTGTAAAACCAAGACCGCCAAAACCAATCGAGATCGATTCCAGCAGCGTCTTCCATTGTCCGAAAAAAGTCGGCTGGCTCAGGGCTTTTGAACATCCAGCGTGTGCTAAATTCCATGAAGGCATCATCAAAGATCTCGCGGCCGAGGATCGTTTCACGGAGAATGGAAAGACCGGTGGCTGGTTTGCTGTATGCGTTCGGTCCAAACTGGAGGATGGATTCAGAATTGGTCATAATGGGCCGCTGGTTGTCACTGGTCATATAGCGGATAATTTTCCGGGGGGTAGGGCTTGAGGGGTAATTGTGTCTCCATTCCTGCTCCGCGAGCATTTGGATAAAGGAATTAAGACCTTCATCCATCCAGCTCCACTGGCGCTCATCCGAATTTACGATCATTGGGAACCAGTTGTGTCCTACTTCGTGAATTACCACTGAAATAAGTCCGTTTTTGGTGCCTTCTGAATAAGTGCCATCCTTTTCGGGACGAGGACCATTGAAGCAGATCATGGGATACTCCATTCCATAAACTGGGCCATTCACGGAAATCGCAACGGGATAGGGGTAGTCGAAGGTGTATTTTGAATAAAAATTCAGAGTATGAATAATTGAGTGGGTCGAATAGGTGCTCCAAAGCGGCTCGGCCTCGTTGGGGTAGTAGGACATTGCCCAAACGGGCTTCTGGCTGGTGGTTAACTTGTGTTGGACGGCATCCCAGATAAATTTTTTGGAGGAGGCCCATGCGAAATCTCGAACGTTCTTAGCTTCGAAAACCCACGTTTTAGTTCCCCTGGATTTGGATTGTTCGTTTTTAGCGGCTTCCTCGGGGGTGACGATGAACATCGGGGCTTTGACGGATTTGGCTTTTTTGAGGCGTTTCTGCCAAGCTGGTTTTAAAACCTTGTCTCCATTTTTGAGTTCGCCCGTTGATGCAACAACATGGTTGTCTGGAGCTGTGATTTGGACCCGGTAGTCTCCAAACTCGAGCGCGAATTCGCCTCGCCCAAGAAAAGCTTTGTTTTGCCATCCTCGAACATCGGTATAGGCGCAAACGCGTGGATACCATTGAGCAATTTCGAAGATTTTCCCACCCTTCTCGAATTTTTCCATATTGCTGCGTCCCCAACTCGTACGGGAGTCGGTGATGGTGTAGTGCCAATCGATACGATAGGTGAACTTCTCGCCGGGCTTAAGCGGCTCGGGCAGGTCAACCCTCATCATGGTGTCGACAACCCGGTGCGCTAGCTGGGTCCCGCGATCGTCCGTTAACTTGGTAATCTTAAATCCCCCATCGAAGGTCTCCCTGAGGAGTAGTGCTTCAAATGAATCATATTTCATCTTGCCTAGGCGCGGGGCTTCGCTGCTTTGGTGGCCCATGGATCCTGGAGTGAATTTGTTCCGATCAAGCTGCATCCAGATATACTTCAGGGTGTGGGGTGATTGGTTGTGATAGACAATCCGTCCATTGCCGGTGAGGAGATTCTTTTTTTCAGTAAGTGTGACCTTGAGGTCGTAATCAGCTCGTTGTTGCCAGTATTTGGGGCCGGGAGCTCCAGAGGCTATTCTCGATTCGGTAGGGGTTGGCCATACTTCCTCCAATTGGCGAAATGGATCCTTGTGGAATTCAACGGGGTGGCAAAAGCATGCGGATACAAGTCCAATAAAGATTACGACAAATTTCATTTGTAGAAGGAAGCTCCTGAGACGTTATGACGGATGGCCTCGATTGCCAGTCTCAATCCTGATTCTCGAACTGATATGTTTTAGCTTTGACTGTAACGTTGGGTGGCGATTTTGTGTTCTCAATAATTTGATATCCTATTTTGAGTTCCCGCCAAAAAGAGTGCCAGCTATTCCCGGAGTTTCGTTGCATCGCTGTATGGGTCATTTTGGAGGGTGAAATGTGGACCCGGAAGAATTTTTGCCCGCCTTCAAAAGCAGCATCAGCAAGGGTGTGAATTGCTCAATTTTGCGGTTGGTCATTGCCATGCAGCCGACCGAGATTTTTGAGCCGTGAACCATGATGAAATTACCAGTCTAATTGTAAGCCCGATCATATTGATGTGGGGAGCCAATGTTGAAAGACAGATGGAACTTGCTTTGTGGATTCATGCGGTGCGGAGGGAGAAAGTAGAATCCTTCTGGGGTTTTACCGTCTCCTTGTCGAAGCTTTGGGCCGAGGTTGCGGCGATGAAATAGCTGTTTAAAAGAACAAATGAGCCCCCTTTTTTACCCGCAGCCCAAGTTGCCGTTTCTTTTTAAAAGTGCGAATAAAAATGGGGGAGCCCCATTGAAGCTCTCATTTCTTGAAAAGTTCTTTGAGACGCGGGGTAACCTTCTTTTTGATCGCCACAAAACGTTTTGCGCCGTCTTGGTCGTCTTTGTCCGAATTATCCAAGTTTTGCGCCTTCGTTCTATTGATAATGAAGACGGAAAGGGCCGTGACAAAAGCGCCTAAGCCAAGAAAGAAAAGAGCATCCCTACCCATTTCCTAGCGAATGTGGTCAGGTGAGTTGGCTTTTGCTAACCGAAAATTGGATCTTTGAAATTTGGTAAATGCTCTTGGCCCCGAAAATTTACTAAAATTTGGTCGCGCTCCTGATTTGACGGCAGGGTGAGTCGCCGCTTGACTACAGCGTGCCTGAAACGGAAAAGAAATCTCGCCGCATTGATTGGAAGAAGACTTTTGGTCTCTATAGCTATTTAGGGAAGTATCGTAAGATCTTTATCCCTTCGGTGGTCGCGCTATTTGTGACTGGTGGACTTTCGCTAGCTTTCCCATATTTTTTGGGAAGTTTGATTGGATCTCCGCAGGAGGCAATGCAAGAGGGTGCTGATCCTTCTGAGGTGGGCGAAAAGATCAATAAGGTCGTATCGACGCTTCTCGTTATCTTATGCGTTCAAGCGTTTGTTGCTTACTGGCGGGTTCGTGGGTTCATTAAAGCTGGCGAAAGTGCGCTCTGCGATTTGCGTCAGGATGTGTTTGCTAGGTTGGTGCGACTACCGATGCCTTGGTTCATGGAGCGGCGTACTGGAGAAGTGGGATCACGGTTCTCAGCTGACCTTGCCATTCTTCAGGAGACCCTGATAACGACAATCCCACAGATGGTTCGGCAGTCAGTTACTTTTTTTGGAGGTTTGATTTTCATCTTCATCGCCTCGGTGAAGCTGTCACTTTTTATGTTAGCGATGATTCCAATAGTCGTAATCGTCGTTGCAATTGTGGGTAGGAAAATTCGCCGGTGGTCCAAGGATGCCCAGGATCAATTGGCGCAAAGTAATATTGTTGCAGAAGAAGCTGTGCAAGGGATTGCCGACGTCAAAGCGTATTCAAATGAGGAGTTTGAAGAGGATCGGTATCGACGTGCTTTAGACCTTTTCCTTGGAACTGTGATCAGGGGGTCGAAAGCTAGGGCGATGTTTGTAAGTTTTATCATCTTCATTCTCTTTGGCACTATTTCGGTCGTTGTTTGGTTTGGAGCGGGCATGATGTCAGAGGGGCAGATCACGAGTGAGGAATTCACACACTTCATCTTATTTAGCATATTTGTGGGTGCTTCTTTGGGATCCCTTCCCGACATCATGAGTCAGCTTCAGAAAACTCAGGGGGCGACCGAGCGAATTCGAGAAATCCTCAATCATGAGATCGAAGATCATCGCGGGGAAAGTGGAGAAACTTTGACGGGCGCGATTTCAGCTAAAGACCTTGTGTTTGCCTACCCTTCTCGGAAGGAAACTCAGGTTTTGAATGGTGTGAATTTCGAGGTGAATGCGGGTGAGCGGATTGCGATTGTTGGTCCAAGCGGCGCAGGAAAGTCGACCGTTTTCTCGCTCTTACTTGGGTTTTATGAAGGGGACGAGGGACGTCTTTCGTTTGATGGGAAAGATTCCGTGGACATTCCAGTTTCGACGCGTCGTGCGGCCATGGCGGTGGTGCCCCAAGAGGTCCTCTTGTTTGGTGGGACAATTCGTGAAAATATTGAGTATGGACGTCCCGGGGCAAGCGAGGAAGAAATCATGGAGGCTGCTCAGAAAGCTAACGCCCACGACTTTATCGATGAATTTCCCGAGGGTTACGATGCCATCGTGGGGCCTCGAGGTGTAAAACTGAGCGGGGGTCAGCGTCAACGTATCGCGATTGCCCGTGCTGTCTTGGCTGATCCTAAAATTCTCTTGCTCGACGAAGCTACGAGTGCCTTGGATTCCGAAAGCGAACGCCTCGTGCAGGAGGCTCTGAATGAGTTGATGAGGGGACGAACCAGCCTAATTATAGCCCATCGTCTTGGCACCGTGAAGAGTGCAGACAAGATTTTGGTCTTAAAGGACGGAAAGTTCGTAGAAGACGGAAGTCATTCCGAGCTCATGGCGAAGGACGGGACTTACCGTCTTTTGGCTGAAACTCAGCTGCTAAACTGATCATCTCAATTCGGTCGATTGATTTGTTAACCGAAAAATTTATGGATGGATTTTTAAATCGATGAATGTGATTCTGTTAGCACGATGATTGATATGTTGGTGCGGCTTTATGATTTGCCGGAAAGTCAGGGCCTTTATACAAAACTCATGGAAAACGGGGTGGTGTTGCGTCGGCCAGGTGCTTACGAACTTCACCTTGTTCAGGAATTTGTGCAGGCTCATTTCTCCCCGAAGTGGGTGAGTGAGGTAAAGGTCGCTTTTTCGCGACAGCCAGTGGCTTGTTTTATAGCGACTCAGGGTAAAGAGATCCTTGGTTTTTCCTGTTATGAAACAACGGCGAAGGGATATTTTGGACCAACAGGAGTGGCTGAGTCAGCGCGAGGACTTGGGTTAGGGAAGGCCTTGTTGTTCAAAGCTCTCGAAGCCCAACGAGAAGCGGGCTACGCTTATGCCTTTATCGGTGGCGTGGGTCCTAAAGAATTTTATGCTAAAACAGTAGGGGCGATTGAGATTCCGGGTAGCGATCCTGGGATTTACGTCGATGTTCTTCCCGAGCCACCGGCTTAAGATTATTCATGAGCGGACAAGACCCTAAATTCGTCAAAGGAGCGTTTGCTAAGATTGCAGACCGCTATGTCCTTACTAACCATGTTCTTAGTATGGGTACGGATATCCTTTGGCGGAGGAAAGTGGGGCGGATCGTGAGTCGCTGGAAACCGGAGCACGTGCTTGATGTCGCGACAGGAACTGGAGACCTTGCTCTTGAAATTCAGAAGAGATGTCCCGGGGCCAAAGTTTTGGGGACGGACTTTTGTCCTGAAATGTTGGCTCATGCGACGGAAGGAGGTGTGCAAGAGACCCAAGTTGAGGATGCTATGAATCTTTCCTTTAAGGATGGCACTTTCGATGTCGTAACGGCAGCTTTCGGTCTTCGTAATATGGAGAATTGGCAGAAGGCTCTTCGGGAAATGGGGCGGGTGATTAAGCCGGGTGGGCACCTACTAGTTCTCGATTTTTCACAACCGAGGGGAATTCTCAAGAAACCCTACGGGCTTTATTTAAACAAAATTCTTCCGAAGGTGGCTGGGTTGCTGACTGGTCAAGGAGGCGCCTACCAATATCTTGCAGGTTCGATTGGAGAATTCCCCTATGGTGATAAGATGATTGAGCTCTTTAAAGATGCTGATTTTCAGGATTGCGAGTGTCAGCCTCTGAGTGGTGGGATTGCTTCAATTTACACGGGGGTGAAGACTTAACTCGGCTTGTTTTCAATCGGGCTTGCGGTGAAGAGGAAGTCCGCTAGTTTCGCGCCATGAGCATTACGGGTTATGGGAATCAGTGGGTATGCGATTTGATCCCTTACGAGCCGGGAAAGCCGATCGAGGAGACGGCGCGAGAGTTGGGATTAGAACCGGATGAAATCGTAAAGCTTGCCAGTAACGAGAATCCTCTGGGGCCTTCACCTAAGGCGAAACTGGCGATGGCTGAGGCAATTGAAAATGCCCACATTTATCCTGATGGCGGAGGATATCGTTTGCGGACCGCGCTTGCGGAGAAGCATGGAGTCGCTTTCGAAAACATCGTTCTTGGGAATGGTTCTAATGAAATCATCGAGTTGCTTTGCCATTCCTTTCTTAAGCCGGGAGCTGGGCTGATCGCCGCAGAGCACGCCTTCGTGGTATACAAATTAATGGCGACGCTTTTCGGAGCTGATTACATTGAGGTTCCTGATCCTGGCTTTGTCCACGATCTGGATGGGATGCTTGAGGCTATCACTCCAGAGACGCGGCTTGTCTTTATTGCGAATCCCAATAACCCGACCGGAACTTTGGTGGGTCAGGAGGAGATTGATCGTTTCATGGCTGGACTGCCCGATCACGTTATCGCGGTTTTTGATGAAGCTTACCACGAGTTTCTCGAAGAAGCTCCGGATGCCATTCGTTATGTCAAAGAAGGTCGTAACGTCTGTGTGATGAGAACTTTTTCGAAGGCACAAGGGCTGTCGGCTTTGAGGATTGGTTATGGAATAACTAATTCAGAAGTCGCTGGTTTGCTAAACCGATCACGCCAACCTTTCAATGCCAATGCTATTGCACAGGCTGCTGCTCTTGCTTCGATTCAGGATGTGGAGCACATCTCTGCGACGGTAAGTAATAATGCAGCTGGACGGAATTATTTTGAATCTTCCTTTACGGAGCGGGGTTGGGAATTCGTCCCAAGTCATGCGAACTTCGTACTTGTGAATGTAGGTGATGGGGATCGTGTCTTCGCTGAACTTTTGAAGAAAGGTGTAATTGTCCGTGCTATGCGTGGCTACAAGCTGCCTGAGTGGGTTCGGATTTCGATCGGAACACCTGAGCAAAACAAGCGGTGCCTTGAAGAATTGGATAAGATCCTTTTAGACTAAATTTGATGTCCGAAACAATTGTCGCTATCGCAAGCCCTCCTGGAATGGGAGCGGTCTCGGTGATTCGGCTGTCTGGTTCTAGGGCGTTTGAAATCGTGTGCTCGGTGATCAAGGGTGAAAGTTTGCCCGAGCCACGGAGAGTGGGCTTGCGTTCGATTCAAGATGAGGCAGGTCGGGTGATCGATGAGGGGTTATTAATCACATTTGAAGGGCCGGCGAGTTACACGGGTGAGAATGTCGTTGAGTTCACGGGGCACGGCGGAATCGTGGTGACGCGACGTGTTTTGGAAAGATTCGTGGAGGCAGGAGCGACCCCAGCTGGCCCGGGGGAATTTACTCAGCGGGCATTTATGAACGGCCGGATGGATTTGACCCAGGCCGAGGCGGTCATGGATCTAATTTCGGCTCAGACCTCGCTGGCCTTGCGTTCGGCGAATGAACAATTAGATGGTCGGCTCGGGCGAACTTGTGAGGAGATTCGCGCAAAGTTGTTGGGAGCGACGGCCCATATAGAAGCCTTTATTGATTTTCCCGAGGAAGATATCGATCCGGAGGTTGGGGAGGTGCTTTGCACAACACTGTTGGAGCAGTCGACTTCGATTGCTGGCTTACTGGCAACTGCTGATCAGGGGCGGATTTTACGAGAGGGCGTTCGGACGGTGATTTTTGGAAGGCCTAATGTCGGTAAATCTAGCTTATTGAATCGTTTGTTGGGATATCAGCGTGCGATTGTGAGTTCCCGGGAAGGAACGACCCGAGACACGATTGAGGAAGTGGTGAATTTGCGGGGCATTCCGCTTCGGTTGATTGACACGGCGGGGGTCAGGGAATCTAGAGATGAAATCGAACAGGAGGGAATTGCGATGACGCATGGTCAGGTGGCCCGGGCCGATTTGGTTTTGGTGATTCGGGACCTCAGTGAATCTTTGGCTGAATCAGCTGAGGTCAATGTTCCTGATGGAGCCCGAAGGCTTGAGGTTCTAAATAAATCGGATCTTGAGGATGCGAGCTGGGCTGAGGTGAATGGGTTAAGGATTTCTTGTGAATCGGGTGATGGGTTTGAGGATTTGGAGAGTGCGATTGCCGAATTGTTGTCGCTTGATGAAGCCCACTGGGGGGATCATTCAGTGGCGGTTAATGCAAGACATCAGGCATGCCTGACACGTGCCCAAGCTTCTTTAACTAGGGCAATTGCCTCTCTGCGGGCGGGTGATGAGCCTGAATTGACGGCTCTCGATTTGCGGGAAGCTCTTACCGCAGTTGGTGAAATTGCCGGTATCGTTGATACCGAGGAGATTTTGGGTGAGATTTTTGGTAACTTCTGTATTGGAAAATGAAAAAACGTCAATTGTCAGCAACTTGGGGCCTTTTGGCATCTGCCGGTATTTTCTTCATCTTTGGAAGATTCATTGCTCCCGAATATGAGGCCAAGTTGTTGGAGTTTGGGGTTTTTGATGAGGTTTTTCCTGTTTCGAAGTATTCCCTGATATTATCGGGTGTGTTGGTGGGAATTCTGGTAATTTTTTTACTGATTCGGCTGATTCGCGGTCGTGGGTAGCTTCATCACCACCGGGGATTGAACTTCTCGGATGATTTCTTGCGTGGTTGAGAAAAAATAGCACCTTTGGAGCATTCAATTATTATGAGAAAGGTTATCCTGCTTCTTGGCGCGCTTTTTGCGTTGGGCCTTTGCGCGTCGGCTGTGGGGATCACTCCCGATCAGAAGAAAAAGTGGCGCGAGGCACTCGGCTCACAAGACTACGGAGTTCGTGTGAAGGCGATGAGCGAGATCTGGGAAACCGGAGAAGAGGCGCTCTCTTTGCTAGAAGAGCTTTCTGAAAACGAAGATCCAGAAATCGCCGCCCGAGCATCCGTGTTGACCCAGAAGCTCCTTCTTGGAATCACGCCGGATACTTCCGGAAAGGTGGTCGCGTTAATAGATCAGTATTTAGAGTCTTCGCCCCGCGGTCGGGTTGCCGTTCTGGAGCAATTACGCGCGCTTGAGGAGTTTGACTTAATTTTAAGACTCCGTCGTGTCGAGAAGAGTGACCGAGTGATCTCGCGAATGGAGGCTATGATCGCTCAATACATGCCTCGAATTGTTCGGGGGTATCTGAATGACGGAAAATATGATGAGGCTAAGGAAATTTTGGGTCTGAGCGACAAGTATGACCATGTCATTCGCCTCGGGCATCTCCTCGATGTGAGAGGGGAACTGGATCAGGAGTTAGAGCGCCTTCGGAAGGGAGACCTCGCGGAAAATCCTCAGCGTTATTTGGGGTATCTCCGGGTTAAGGGAGATGCGAGGTTGCTTCGGAAAGAGGCGGCTCGGTTGGGCGATCGTCCTGCAGAGGTGATCGCGGCGCTGGTTGAGGGTGATTTCGAGCCTTACTTCGAATACCTCCTCGAAATCGGGAAGCTCGGATTGCCGGTGCAGAATTATATCAAGTGGACCCTCGCCGATCACAGAGGGGATTCTGAAGCTAAGAAAAAGGCCTACGAATCTGTACTCTATCTCAGTAAACAGGAAAGCGAGGAGCGCGAGGCCCGAATGAATTTGTTTCGTATGGGGCGAGGAAAGGAGGTTGTTGAACGCTTAGGGAATGGATATTTGGCAGCGAAGATCAGCTACTATTTGATGCAGGAGGAATATATCAATGCCCGGAATCTCATTGGGGTGCCGGATGCATCAGAGCTGGAAGACTGGATTGCTTCACTTTCGTTAAAAGTCGCAGAGGAGTTGCAAAATGAAGGGCGCGGGATTGAGACTGATCGTATGATTGCCGCAGTAGAGTTTTTGGAAGGGCGTGGTCGGGTCGAGGACGCGAGAGAGGTGGCTTTGGCTGTGTTTAACGCCGCCAGAGGGAAGCCTGAAATGAATCATTCAGCTTTGGCTCGTGAAATGTATTTCTCAGCGCCTCTCTCGGTCGTGACTGCTGTCGCACGGGAAATTGAGGAATATGATGCGACCGCCTCGGTCTTCCTTGGTGAGATGCTTTATAGTGATGAGGAGCACATTTGGGCCTTCAATCTTCTTGGGGAAATGATGCCAAAGATGTCGATGGGCGAGCGGCTGGCACTGACGTGTTCGTTTTCCAATCGTCATTTGCTGGTTTCCCCAGAGAGGTATGACGAAGTTTTCGAGAGGGTTATTTCATCTGTTCTGAAATCCGAAGAGGCTCTGGATGGTTTGAAGAAATTATTTCAGATCCTTCAATACCGTAATCGGGAGAGCGAGTTGGTTCGTGTCTGTGAGGAACAGGCAAACCTTGGATTTGACAGCAATTTTCTGAGTTACCTCATCGCGCTTGACGGGGGGAGAATTAACGATGCCATTGCAAATCTCGAAAGGATCGAGTTTCAGGCTGAGACCGTGAGCTCAATTTTTATGATGCAGAGGGGACTGGCTTTTAAATTGGCAGGCAAGAAAGGGTGGAAAGAAATGATCGAACGTGCGCGCCTTCTTTCGTCCGGAACCGTGAAAGAGCTTGAGGCGATCGCTGCACAGCAACTTCAGGTCGGATTCACAGGTCAGAGTCACCAAAGTTTGCGCGCGGCGCTTCTGAGGAGTGAGGTCGTGCCTATTCCCGGAGATTACAGTGGTATTGACGACGTCATCGAAGGCCTCTCGGCTGGCGCTGCGACTCTTCGTAATTGGAATGAAGCGTTGGCCTACCGCGAAGTGGCGGCTGTGATTTCCAATTACGGCGGAGTGACTGGTGGGATTTTTCTGATGAGGGATAGATTTCAGGTTCTGGTAGCTCAAGGTGCGGTCGCGATGGAGAAGGGTGATATTGACCGGGCGGTCGCGGCATTTTCGGAAGCCCACCGTATTCTTCCCCGTGACGGCTATCTCGCCAATGAACTCTTTCCGGTCGTTCGGGAAGTTGGATTAATCGAGTTGCACGACCAACTCTTCGCCCAATCGGCAGACTATGCTCGGGAAGTCATTCGGAAGTTTCCGAAGGATGATAATGCCTACAACAATTTTGCGTGGCTAGCATCACGTGCCAACCGTTGTCTGGGGGAAGCCGAGGCGTATTTAATGAAGGCGCTGGAAATGAAACCTCAGTCGGCAGCCTATCTCGACACCATGGGCGAGATCTATTTTGCCCGAAAAAACCGGGTAGAAGCTCTGAAGTGGAGCGCGCTCTCCATTAAAAATGAGGTTTTGGGCCGCGCTTCTAGCAGGTGGGAGCTCCACCAGCAGCGCCGCCGGTTCCAATCGGGCGGGTTTCCGGTTCGTTAGCGGCACTGTGTCTGGGTAACGAAAAACCCGCTCCGAGAAGAGCGGGTTTTAGGATTACTGCCCAACCGTCCGTGGCACATGAGCCGCATTCCCGAAGCTCAGTAGGTTGGGGGTATCCATCAAATCGCAGTCTTCCAATGAAGGCATGACATTGATCCTTTGGGGCAACCCCCATTTTTAATAATATCGGGTCGGCCAATCAACCACTTCTGGCGTATCAGGCAGTGGGGTAAGACTAGTCTCAAGGGGCTAATCGCGCAAACGAAAATCACTTTGCTTGCGAAAAGTTGGAATTCATCAACATTGGAGTAGACAGAACTTTCCACAGCGAGCGTTTTATCAATACTTAGACAACAAATGACTGAGCTCCTTCTCAAGCCCGCCCGCCAAACCGGTTGTTCCGATCTCACTGCCCTTCAGGAAGCGGTGGATGAGGCTAGCCATCGCCAAAGTTCGCCTCTCGACGATATTCTAGACAGCGGTCTGGTCGATGAGGAACCCTACATGCAGCAACTCTCACAGGATCTCCACATGGAGTGGCTGGCCGAGATCGAGGTATTCGAAAGTCCATTGCTGCTTCGTGCTGCTTGTGGACCGCAGGTTGCTCTGAAATATCGTGTTCTTCCGCTTGAAATCGAAGGTGAGGGTGAAAGCGCTCGGTTGCACATGGCAACCTACGATCCGCTAAATCTTATGGCGCGTCAGGCAGCAGCTCAGGCGATTGAGATGCCAATCGTATGGCACATGGCTTCGCGCCGCCGGGTGCATGAAGCTCTGCGGAAGCTCTACGGCGTTGGCGCTGATACTTTTGAGCAACTCCTCGAAGGCCGGGATCTCGATCTCGACAATCTTGAGATGAAGGATGAGGCCAGCGTTATTGACGAGGTCGAAGATGAAGAGGCTAGCGTGGTCAAATTCGTGAACCAAATTATCCGTGAAGCCCTCGACCAGAAGGCGACTGATATTCACGTGGAACCTTTAGCGGACAATCTTCGGATTCGTTACCGAGTCGATGGTAGTCTGATCGATATTGCCGTCCCTGATCAAATTAAGTCACTCCAATCCTCAGTAATCGCCCGTTTAAAGATAATGTCGAAGCTCGATATTGCCGAGCGGCGCCTTCCTCAGGATGGTCGAATCAATCTTCAGTTTGAGGGGTCCTCAATCGATGTCCGTGTTGCTACTGTTCCAACGGTAGAGGGGGAGTCTGTGAGTTTGCGTCTTTTGAACCAAGAGAAGTTCAATGTGGAACTGCTTGGAATGGAGGACTTTGTTCTCAAGAAAATCGAAAGTATTCTCAGTCTTCCTAACGGAATTATTTTAATCACGGGGCCGACGGGTTCTGGTAAATCGACAAGTCTCTATTCCTTTCTAAGTGAACTAAATACTTCTGACACCCGAATTGTAACGATTGAGGATCCCGTGGAGAACAAGCTGGAAGGCGTAATGCAAATCGCGGTAAAGAGTGAGATTGGTCTGACATTCGCAAGCGGTCTTCGTTCGATTCTGCGGGCTGACCCAAACATTGTGATGCTTGGTGAGATTCGTGATCTTGAAACTGCTGAGATTGCGATCCGAGCTTCACTAACGGGCCACCTTGTATTCTCGACCTTGCATACCAATGATGCTCTCGGAGGGATAAGTCGATTGGTTGATATGGGAGTTGAACCCTTCTTGGTCGCCGCTTCGGTCCGAGCGTTTCTGGCCCAGCGATTGGTAAGACGTCTTTGTAAGAACTGTAAAACTCCAGTAGAGGTCCCGCTTGATCAGCGGGTGCGCCTCGGGATTCCGGATTACGTCACGGGACAGGCATATGAGCCGGTTGGTTGTGATAAGTGTCGAAATACCGGATTCTCAGGACGTTTGGCGATTTACGAAGTGATTCTCATTGGTAATGAGATGGAAGAACTTGTGGCAAAAAATTCGGATTCTCCTACCTTGAAAGCTCAGGCGGTTAAGGACGGTTATATTCCCATGCGGGAGTATGGTTGGTATAAAGTGATGAAGGGGGTAACAACGATCGAGGAAGTTGTTTCGGTCACCGCGACCGATCTGGCATCAGATCACTAAGAACTTAAAGATTAAAAAAGGTGGCTAGTTTTACTTACAAAGCTCTCAACGGAGGTGGTTCGGTGGTAACAGGATCTCTCGATGCCGGGGACCGGGGCGAAGCTCTTCGCCAGTTAGGCCGAAAGGGACTGCAACCGGTCTCAATGAGCGAAAGTGCCGCTAGCAAAGTTCCTCCAAAAAAAGTCGCGGGTAAGAGTGCTCCAGCAGCAGCTGGAGTTGCGAAAGTCAAAGAGGAGGAGGCAATTCCCGAAGGTCCGGTCAAACTGAAGCGCGGTGAGATTGTCCTCTTCACCGAGGAACTCTCTGATATGTTGGCTGCTGGTTTGCAGCTTGAGCCAGCTCTTAAGGCGATGGAGAATCGTCAGGAGCTGGGTAACCTTAAGGTAGTTTCTTGCAAGATCCGTCAGCTAGTTCGCGATGGTAACAGCTTTTCGTCGGCCTTAAAGCGAGTGAGTCCAAGTTTTGGTTCTCTGTATTGCAATCTCGCTGCGGCAGGTGAGGCGAGCGGTGCCCTCGATACAATTTTGGAACGCCAAGCCCATTATCTCAAAACGCTGCAAGAGCTGCAGGGTAAGGTTGTTCTCGCGCTGATTTACCCTTGTTTTTTGGTTCTGGCTGGAGTCGGAGTGGGAATCGTTTTTGTGACCCAGCTTATTCCGCAGCTGACCGGCTTGATCGAAAGTAGTGCCGGTGGTCAGATTCCGCTTGGCGCTAAGCTGCTCATGGGGACTTCCGATTTCTTCATGAAATGGTGGATCGTCATCATGTTGGTGATCTCCGCGAGCTTAGTCCTCTTTAAGGCATGGAAAGATAACGAAGCTAACCGGCCAACTTGGGACCGCGTGAAACTCAAGCTGCCCCTTTTTGGTAGAGTGATTGAGCATCGTTTTTACGTTCAATTTCTAGAGACAATGGCAAATCTCGTGGGTAACGGCCTCCCACTTTTGAGAGCTCTTGAACTCACAAAAGAGGCAACTCCGAATCTCTATCTGCAAAAGCATCTGGACGAAATGCTCGAATGGGTGGGTGATGGTCGGTCGCTGTCAGCCTCGCTCAGCCGCACTGGTGCCTTTGCTCCACTTCTGGTCGATATGGTCTCGGTTGGTGAGCAAACCGGGAAGATTGACAAATCGCTTAGAAAAGCAGCGGATCGCTTTGATAAGGAACTTAATAACGCTCTTCAGGCAATTATGGCTTTGATTATGCCGGCTGTTTTGTTGGTCATGGCGGTGCTGATTGGCTCGATGGCCTATCTCATGATTACCGCAATCTTCCAAACCATCGAGAGTATCGGTAGCCGATGATTGAGGCTAATCAGGTCTATCGTTCGTATACTCTGGCCAAGAAGAAGATCGAGGTTCTTCGGGGGGTCAATTTGAAGATTGAGTCTGGAGAAAAAGTTTTTCTGTGTGGCCCAAGTGGAGCTGGAAAAACGACTCTGATGTATACTTTGGCTGGATTAGAGAATCCTCACGAGGGACGAGTGCTCATTGATGAGACGGATTTTTATCAATTGTCATCAAGTAATCAGGCAAACTTACGGAACGAAAAAATTGGTTATATTTTTCAAAACTACTTTCTTTTACCCGAACTCACCGCGATTGAAAATGTGATGGTGCCTGGACTAATTGGGCTCAAAGCGGATCAAGAGTTGGCCAAGTCAGCCTTGTGTCGGGTCGGCCTTTCAGAACGGTTTGATCACCTGCCGGCGGAGCTTTCAGGAGGCGAGCAGCAACGCGTAGCCATTGCTCGGGCGCTGGTGAATTCTCCGTCGATCATCTTTGCCGACGAGCCGACCGGAAATCTCGATTCTGCGAATGGCGAGGAGATTATGAATATTCTGATGGAAGTCGTGGATGAACGAAAGGCTACCCTGGTTGTTGTCACTCATGACACCAGTCTTTCAATCTTGGGGGATCGCGTTTTGACGATCAAGGATGGAGTGGTGGTGGATGATTAGGATATCGGATTGTGGGTAGAGTGGCGTGCGGTGTCGTTCTATGTGAATCGCGAATCAGTAGTGTTAGGCTTTACAGGTTGCGAGGTAGGAAGATGGTAAGTGAACTTCTTGGTTCCAATCTGCAATTATGTTAGCCTCTGTTTTATGGACAGTCTGATAGGTCATCTCAACCAGGGGGAAGAATTAGCGCCTCGGGAAATTGCTACGGCTGCCGATTTTCTTTTAGATGAATCGGGCGATGTTGCTAAGAAGGCTCACTTTTTGAAAGCGATGGCCGAGAAGGGGGAGAGTGCTGCGGAAATCGCGGGGTTTGTTTCAGTCTTTCTTGAGAAGGCCGAGAGACCTTCTTTTTATGATCATTCGTTCAATGGCCCGACAATTGATGTTTGTGGTACTGGGGGAGATAAGCTCGATCTCTTTAATGTTTCAACGACAAGTATGTTTTTGGTTGCCGCTGCTGGGGGGGTGGTTGTTAAGCATGGAAACCGTGGGATCACATCGAAGAGTGGTGGTGCGGATGTTCTGGAAGCTCTGGGTATTTCGATTGACCTGCCATCCGAGAAAGTGGGGACGTGCCTTGAAAAGGCGGGTGTGGGATTTCTTTTCGCTCCCAAATATCATCCGGCTTTCAAGGCTGTAGTTCCAGTTCGGCAAATGCTTGCCAAGGAGGGCCGGAAGACGATTTTTAATCTTATAGGGCCTCTCTTGAATCCCGCGAATCCTGAGTGCCAGTTGGTTGGGGTCTTTGATCCTAAACTTTGCCCGGTGTTTGCAGAGATTCTACAGCGATTGGGGCGCGATAGCGCTTGGGTGGTGAACGGGGCAACTATGGATGGTCGCTCGGTTGATGAAATGAGCCTGATGGGGCCAACCCGAATTTGTAAATCGGGTCGTGATCAGGAGCAGGTTGACGAGGAGGTGAAGCCTTCCGACTTGGGTCTCGACGTAGTGGAGGTGAAAGACCTGAAGGGGGGTGATGCGGTTGCGAATGCCAAGATTTTAGAGGACATTCTTGCCGGTCGCGAAAAAGGGGTGAAGTGTGACATGGTTCTTTTGAATGCCGCTGCGGCAATGGCCTGTGCTGGGCTCGCCAACAACTTAGAAGATGGTTTGTTAAAAAGCCGGAAGGTGATCGCTGATGGAAGTGCGTTCGAACGACTTCGTTTACTCAAGGAAAGCGCAAAATAGTTTACAATCGAATAAGAAAAACCAGAAGGCGTCTACCCCCTGATTTTCATTGTGAATGAGACTATTCGTTGTGGGTTAGGCTGCTCCTCCCCCTGAGTTCGCGAGAGCTTTATCCTCTTCGGGGAGGTATGGGGCAAAGCGACCTTTCTCGATCGATTTCATGTAAGCTTCCTGTGGGGAAATCATCCCAGATTCAAGCTTTTCAAAGATGGCGTCATCCATGAACTGCATGCCTAGGGCTTTCCCCCCGATGATGACATCATAGAGCTTCTGTGTGGCACCTTCGCGGATAATTGCCGCGACTGCTGGAGTCGCAAAAAGAATTTCATTCACAGCAACTCGACCTGGTTTATCGACGCGCTTGCAGAGAAGTTGAGCGACGACACCACGGAGTGAAGCTGCCAGCATTGTCCGAACCTGCGATTGTTGATCGGAAGGGAAAACATCAATGATACGGTCAACCGTCTTTCGTGCGTTGTTGGTGTGGAGGGTTCCGAAAACTAAAAGGCCGGTTTCCGCTGCGGTCAGAGCGAGTGAGATAGTCTCGAGGTCGCGCATCTCACCAACGAGCACGATGTCAGCATCCTCTCGGAGACAGGCCCGCAAGCCGTCGGAGAATTCCGGCGTTTGGATGGGCACTTCACGTTGGGTGATGATAGAGCTTTTACTGCTATGAACGAATTCAATCGGCTCCTCAATCGTAATGATGTGACGATTAAAATTAGAGTTGATGTAGTCAATCAATGCCGCGAGTGAGGTGGATTTTCCAGATCCGGTCGGTCCGGTCACTAGAACGAGTCCAGACCGCATATGGCCAAACTCCTTTATTACAGGAGGAAGGTTTAGGTCCTCGATGGAAGCGATCTCGGTCGGGATAAGACGAAAAACGGCAGCGAGTCCGTTCTGTTGTTTCATATAGTTACAACGGAAGCGGGATTGCTCGTCCATCTCATAGGCGAAGTCAAGATCGCCACACTCGAGGTATTGTGCAAAAGGGCCTGGTTCGCAAATTTCAGAGAGGAGCTCTTTAAAATCCTCGCCATCAAGGATGCCCTCTTCGGGGATTATGGAGACTCCGCCGTGAACGCGAACCTTTGGAGGGGCGCCTTCTGAAAGGTGGAGATCGGACCCGCCTGAAGAGACGAGGTATTGGAAAAGACGGTCAATTTTAGCCATGCCAAAAAGTGTGGTGTTTATGATGTGAAATTAGGATTGGAAGAAGAGTTTCATCTGCTGCTTATCTTCGCAGCGGAACATGACTTCCTCCTGGGAGGCGATGCCCTGAGTGTAGAGATTTCGGAGAGATTCATCCATGATGATCATGCCGACGTTTTTGCCGGTCTGCATAATGCCTGGAAGCATGAAGGTTTTTCCATCACGGATGGTTGCCGCGACGGCAGCGGTGTTGACGAGTAACTCGAGTGCCAGCGCGCGTCCAGAGCCATCAGCCTTTGGGACGAGCTGTTGGGAAAGAACGCCGCGCAAAGATTCGGAAACCATGATGCGAATCTGATCTCGTTGCTCAACGGGGAAGACGTCGAGAACCCGGTCAAGGGTCCGGGGTGCGTTGCCGGTGTGCAGGGTGGCTAGAACGAGGTGACCGGTCTCCGCAGCAGTGAGTGCAAGCTGGATTGTCTCCAGATTACGCATCTCTCCGACCATGATGATGTCTGGATCCTCTCGGAGTGCTCCACGCAGCGCTCGCGGGAATGATTCGGTATGCGCCCCAACCTCGCGTTGGTTAACGTGGCAACCCTGGGATTCAAAAACATATTCGATAGGATCTTCTAGAGTAAGGATGTGGTCCTCGCGGTCCTTGTTAATGAAGTCAACAAGGGCAGCCATGGTCGTGGACTTACCCGAACCCACTGAACCGGTGATGAGAATCAAGCCATTCTGATAACGAGTAAGGGGCTTGATGTGTTCGATGGGAAGGTCGAGTTCTTCCATCGTTCGGATTGTGGTGGAAATGATTCGGAAAACGATTTCGTATCCAAGACGTTGTTTTACTACTGATGCACGGAAACGGCCAGCGGCGTTTTGATAAGCGAAATCAACATCGCCGATTTCCTGAAGGTGTGCCCATCTATTGTCATCTAGGAATGAACGCGCGAGCCGCTCTGTGTCTGCAGCCGTGAGTGGGGCATGTGTGTCCCAGATGGGCGAGAGAGTTCCGAATCGCCGCCAAGCAGGAGGATAGCCGGTCGGAAGGTGGACATCGGAGCAATCGTATTCGATCCCGATCTGGAGATACTCGTCAACGTGGGCGAGGACTTCGTGTTCTGACATGGATGGTGTGTGTGATTAAAAGAAGGAAAGCAGGAAATTGACCACGAAGAGAAATCACTTTTGTGGCGGGCCGCCAAGCATGGAATTCTCCTGTTCGCGGTGCAAATGCGCTTCTGCGTATTTGCGTGCGTAATTCAGGGCCATTGTAGTGAGTGCTGGGCGGGCAAGATTAAAGACGAGTTTTCCCGTGCGAAAAAGAAGGCTCCGGTTTTTTTGTTGGTCCTTGTAAATCACCTTCTTGCTGCGAAGGAGCCGCATGCCAAGAAAGGTGATTCCGGCTGCGGCTGCGGCCCAGCGCTTCGGGTGCCTTTTGACTGATAAACGAAGTTGGTAAGCCAAGTCTAATTCCCCTCGAAGCCCGCGATAGCGAGCAGAAAGATCACTGCGCTGTTGATCCAGGTCTTTAATTAGGGCTGCTTTTTTTGCCTGGTCCATTGCTGGTCTTTTTTGAATTCGTTTCGGGTGTATTCGAAAATCGGCGCGTCCTTATTGGTTTTGTTACCTTTTTTGATCAAAACTGAACCAATTATCAAATGGAGAAGAGCGATGCCGAGGGCTACACCAGTCCAATTTTCCAATGAGAACGAAGATCCGTCTAGAACGAAGCCCAGTAACCCGATGACCCCGGCCAAGAATAAAGAATATCCAATCGTTAAGCATACCGCCCCTACAACGGTGAAGTAGAACTTACGCCCGTAGACTTCCATAGCCTCCTTGGCCTCAATCGCAAAAAGCTCGGCCCGCACACGGGTGTGGGTTGAGGCCTTCTCAACAAAAGCTCCAAGTTCCTCCTTCAACCCTGATGAACTGTCGTCAGATGAAGAGTTTTTTTTGGCAAACCCCATTTTTCTCTTAGCGGCGGATCAGGAGTCCGAGAACAAATCCTGCACCTGCTGCGGCCAGAACTGCTTTGGTTGGGTTTTCCCGGACATAATCTTCCATGGTGATGTGAAGTTCGCGCGCCTTTTCGCGGGTGTCCTCCCACTGGTCGGTCGCTGCTCCTCGGAGTTGAGCGGCAGTTTCACCGGCTCCTTCACGAATCGCTTCGATTTTCTCGCTCGCCACCGACTTTAGGTCGTTGGCCTTGTCTTGAGCTAGTTCACGGAACTGGGCTGCTTTTTGTGCGGCAGCCTGCTTAAGGGCAAGGGCATTTTGCTCGGTTTTAGATGGCTTAGGTTCGGGTGTTTTGCCTTCGGCGGCGGCGCGGAGATCGTCGGCAGCCGAGCCGGCATCAGGGGTGTCTGCAAATGCATCAGTCATGATGAAGGAACTTTCACCCTAATCGCTTGTAATGACAAGAGATTCCTCTGCAATCAAAGGTCGAGATATTGTGCGATTTTCTCGTGAACTTCGGCCGGAGATTGCTCGGCATCAATGCGGCGAACAAATTTGTCCTCTAGAGAGGCGAAGACATCGTGGCATTTTTGCAGAGCATCGCGTTGTTCGAATTCATTTGCCTGACCATCTCTGACTCCAATCCGAGAAAGAGCGGAGTCGAGATTGAGTTCAAGAATAAAGACAAGGTCGGGAAGCGGCGCGAATTTCTCGTTGATTCTGCGAATCTCCCTTGGATCGAAGCCGCGAATGCCTTGGTAAGCCATTGTTGAAAAATAGTAGCGGTCGAGAATGACTACAGCACCTCGTGCCAAGGCGGGATTGATCAGAGTTTCGACGTGCTCGCGGCGGTCGAGATGGAAAAGATCGAGCTCTTCCTGAGCGGAGAGTCGTCCGGTTTCTGCAGATTTCCGGAGGCGGGTTCCGTGCGGGCCATCGGTTGGTTCTTTTGAAACAATGACTTCTTTTCCTTTCGCCCTGAATGCCTCGGCGAGCAGCTTGACCTGGGTGGACTTGCCGGTGCCGTCGATTCCCTCAAAGACGATAAACATGGAAGAAAGATGTGGCACGCCCAGCAGGACTCGAACCTGCAACCCCCGCATTAGAAGTGCGATGCTCTATCCGGTTGAGCTATGGGCGCTTGACCGGGGAGGTTCTAGCGAGAGCTTTAGCGACAGACAAGGTCGATGAGTCACAAGAGGGTAATTTTTTTTCGATATCGCTGAAAACCGGAATTCGAAGCTGTTCCTGATCGATTTGCTCTTGGTCGCGGGGAAAGTCAGGCCAAGGAAGGGAAATTTCGGCTAAATGAAAACAAGCCCAGGCTCTCCAGCTACGAAGTTCGGCGTGATCTCCGGACATTCGGGAGGCCAAGTGTTGGAAATGGCGAACGGGATTACCAATGAAGAGATTGTCCCTGCGATGGGCTAAAAACCAGACAAGCGCGGAGTAAGGTGCGGCTTGGTCAGGGATCATCGAAGCTTTGTTGAGTTGGAGAATGGCTTGGGCAGGTTTTTCTTGAAGCCAAAGAGACTGTGATAACTCAAGACAGGCTCTATGAAAGGTGGATCCGCCTTTGGCGCGATGCTGGCGGGTGTGATAAGGGCCAAGATCCGGAGAAGCCTCTGGGAGATGGGGATTTAACACAGGAGTGATTTAAGGTTTCCTGAAGGGTGATGGCGAGGCACAATCTGCCTAGTTCTCCATGGTTGAAACTTGGCAACAGATTGCGCTCGGCGTATTAGTCCTTCTTGTTTTTACAAGTTTTATCAAGGAGTGGGTCTCTCCTGAAGTGGTGGCATTGGGTGCGCTAGTCGCTTGCGTTTTGATTGGAGTGCTTCCAATCGCGGTGCCGTCTCCTGCTCCGGGACTGGAAGGAGAAGCTTTTACAAATGCCTTGCGGAGATTTAACGCTGATGCTTTGCGAGTCTTTGCTCATCCGGCTCCGATTACGGTGGCTTGCATGTTTGTGCTGAGTGCCGCTTTGGAGCGAACCGGGGTGATTGAAGTTCTAGGCCATTGGTTTGAGCGGACAGCCGGAACGAGTCCGACTCGAATGTTGGTCATAATGATCGTAATTGTGGCGGGCCTTTCCGGGTTTATGAATAATACTCCTGTGGTAGTGGTTTTTCTCCCCATTGTTCTGGGGATTTGTCGCCGCAAGGACTGGGCCGCTTCTAAGTATCTGATCCCGCTCTCTTACGCCGCGATTGTTGGTGGAACGATTACGATCATTGGAACATCCACCAATCTGGTGGCGTCGGGAATCGCCGCCTCCTATGATCCAAAATATGCTTTTGGCTTCTTCGACGTCACTCCACTCGGAATCGTTTTCGTGGCGGTAACCTTTGTCTATTTGCTGACGATCGGAAAGAAGCTGCTTCCGGACCGGGTGACCCTTGCGGCGCTAATTGACAGTAAGGATTCCCGTGAATTTATCACGCGGGCCTTTGTATCTAAGGAGTCACCTTTGATCGGTCAGAGCTTTCTTGAGTCGTCCTTGAAGAAAATGAAAAAGGCGCGGGTGATTGATGTGGTACGCGACGGAAATCGTGTCCGTGAGGGATTGAACGAGGTGGTGTTTGAAGAGGGGGACGAGATTATTATCAAGGGGCGGTTGGGTGATTTGATGGGCTTGTCCGAAAAGGATGGTATTACCCAAGATGCATCTGATCAACTGGGGCTTGAGGACGTTCGCACTGAATCGGCAGTCATGATGGAGGGTATTATTGGGCCGGATTCAACCTTGGCAGGAAAAAGCCTCAAGGAGCTTAATTTCCGCCAGCGATTTGGCGTGATTATCGTGGCTGTGCATCGACGTGGCCGTAATTTACAGGAGCGTTTTGAGGATGTGAAGTTGGCCTTTGGTGATACCTTGTTGGTGCAAGGTCCGGCTCGAAGGATGCAGCAGCTTTTTGAACTGAAAGACTTCGTGAACCTCAGCGAGCCAAAGGAGGTCGCGATTCGCTCCAAAAAAGCGCCCTTCGCAATTGGCGCGATTCTGGCCTTCATGGTTTTGGGCCTCCTTTCAGGAATTAATGTAATTCCGGCCATTCCGATTGTCCAAGTCGCCTTGTGTGCTGCTGTCTTTGTTCTTTTGACAGGCTGCATTGATCCTTCCGAGGCTTATCAATCGGTAGAGTGGAAGGTGTTGTTCCTGATTATTGGTATGCTGGGACTTGGGCAGGCTCTCCAATATTCGGGTGTCGCTGACCTTTTAGCGATCAAGGTTGTTGAAGCGACCCATGGAATGGATCCCCGTATTATGATCTCGCTCCTCTACCTGTTGGCAGCAATTTTGACGGAGATGGTGAGTAATAATGCAGTGGCAGCTTTGCTCACTCCCCTTGTGATTATCGTCGGAATTCAGCTTGGGGTGGATCCGAAACCGTTTATTGCTGCGGTGATGTTTGGTTCCTCGGCTAGTTTCGCAACGCCAATTGGCTATCAAACGAACACTTTCGTTTACGGGGCGGGCGGCTATAAATTTGGCGATTTCTTTCGAGCCGGATTCCCTCTGGCGGTGATTCTTTGGATTGTGGCATCCATTCTTATTCCGATCATTTGGCCTTTGTGAAAAATTCCACTCGACATCCATTGACCAAGTGGCTGGGTGGGAGTAAGCACAAGGCGTCTATGAAAGCTCCAATCACTGTTTCGGTTACAGGTGCCGCCGGTCAAATCGGCTACGCTCTTCTCACTCGCATTGCCTCTGGCTCGATGTTTGGGCCGGATCAACCGGTGAATCTTCGTTTGATCGAGATTGAGCCTGCGATGGGCGCGCTTGAAGGCACCGTGATGGAGCTTAATGACTGCGCCTTTCCCCTTCTCAACGAGATTGTGCCGACTTGTGATCTTGCCGAGGGTTTTTGCGGCACTGATTGGGCTCTTTTGGTTGGTTCGGTTCCCCGCAAAGCGGGTATGGAACGAAATGATCTTCTCGGGATTAATGGTAAGATTTTCACCGGGCAGGGGCAGGCAATCGCCGCTAACGCGGCTTCTGGGGTGCGCACTTTGGTGGTTGGAAACCCTTGTAATACCAATTGCCTGATCGCGATGAATAATGCGGACGGAATTCCTAAAGAGCAATTCTTTGCTATGACACGACTCGATGAGAACCGTGCCAAGAGCCAGCTCGCAGCTAAGGCCAGAGTTCATAGCAGCGATGTCACAAATCTCTGTATTTGGGGGAATCACTCTGCGACCCAGTATCCTGATTTTACCAACGCCAAAATTAAAGGCCAACTCGCTACCGACGTCATTACCGACCGCGAGTGGCTTGAGGGTGAGTTCATCTCGACTGTCCAACAGCGGGGTGCTGCGATTATTAAGGCACGCGGGGCAAGCTCAGCTGCTTCTGCCGCAAATGGAGTGGTTGATACCGTCCGCTCACTTGTAACTCCGACCCCCGAAGGGGATTGGACCAGCGTTGCTGTTTGCTCGGATGGATCTTACGGTATCCCCGAGGGGCTCATTGCCTCCATGCCCATTCGGACCGATGGCTCGACTTGGGAAGTGGTGCAGGGTGTTGAACTCGACGAGTTCTCTCGTTCTAAGGTTGATGCATCGGTCGCTGAGCTTGCTAGTGAGCGTGAAGCGGTCGCTGAACTTATTCCTTCCTAAATACCTTTAGCTTTTATGGCATCGTCATTGGTCATTGCAGGTCGTGAGTTCAAATCACGGTTGATGCTTGGGACGGGAAAATTTTCGTCTAATGACCTGATGAGTGATGCCCTCGCTGCTTCCGGGGCCGAAATCGTGACGGTGGCATTGAGGCGGGCTGACCTTAGTGGTCAGTCTGATCCTTTCGCTAACATATTGGATTTTATCGATCCCGAGAAATATCTGCTTCTTCCTAATACAAGCGGGGCGATGGATGCAGAGGAAGCAATCCGACTTGCCCGATTAGCGGAAGCGGCAGGTCTTCCTAAATGGATCAAGCTTGAGATTCATCCGGATCCAACCTACTTGCTTCCAGATCCCATCGAGACTCTTAAGGCCGCTGAGATTTTGGTTGAGGAGGGGTTTACAGTCCTGCCTTATATCAACGCCGATCCCGTTTTAGCCAAGCGCTTGCAAGAAGTTGGGACTGCTGCTGTCATGCCTCTGGGAGCTCCAATCGGAAGCAATAAGGGGGTTGTCACAGGTGATCAGATTCGGATCATAATCGATCAAGCTCAAGTGCCTGTGGTAGTGGATGCTGGACTCGGAGCTCCCAGTCATGCGGCCGAGGCCATGGAGTTGGGTGCTGATGCGGTGCTGGTAAATACCGCCATTGCTATCGCTTCAGATCCCTGTCGCATGGGAAACGCTTTTAAACTTGCGGTGCAAGCGGGGCGAGATGCTTTCGAAATGGGACTTCCCGAGACGAGTGAAGAAGCTTCAGCAACCAGTCCTCTAACCGGTTTTTTGGCTGGTTCTTAGCGTGAGAATATTTTTTTTCGTGAGTGGTTGTGTGTTTTGTGAATTCACTTCCTTTGCTTAAACTATTGTTTCGTAAGGTTTTTACTATCAAAAGAGGGAAAATTTAGTATAGTGATATCAGCGAGATTTTAAATGTATTTCCCGCCGAGAATAACCATGCCTCACGAAGCGAAAAAGCTACAAGCAACCCGCATTTTGCTGACGGCTGCTGCTGTTGTGATACTGATCACAGGGCTCAAGCTAGGGCAGTCGTTTTTTGTTCCGGTCTTACTCGCGGGATTCATTGCGACCGTTTCATTTCCAATCACTTCTTGGCTTCGTAAACGACGGGTGCCCATGCCTATCGCGGTCCTTTTGACCGTCCTTGTTGACTTCGCTTTCATGACTGGGGTCGTCATTATCGTAATTACTCTAACAGGCGACTTGGAATCGAAATGGCAGGATAGATATTATCCGGCTATGAACTCGAAGATCGAAGAGGTTCGTGAGACGGCAGTGGGGGTGCTCGAGAACTTGAAGATTCCGGAAGCCCGGGAAACCGTTGATAATTACGCCACGATCGAAATTCCTGCTCAGATTGGAAAAAATTTCGACCCGTTTGATCTCGGGAAAGATGTCGCAGTGCGAGTCCTCGGTTTTCTTGGATCCACCCTTTTGATCCTGATCCTCACGGTTTTTATGCTGAGTGAGGCCCGAATGTTTGGACGTCGTGTTAATGCCATCCTCGAAGCTCGTGGCCCCAACTTGGACCGTCTGATGAACTCATCTGCAGATATTCAGCGATACCTGGCGATGAAAACTGTGGTTAGCCTCGCGACTGGTGTGCTCGCGGGGTTTCTTTGCTGGGCGGCTGGATTAGATTTCTACATTTTGTGGGGAATTTTAGCTTTTGCCCTGAATTTTATTCCGGTGCTCGGTTCGATCATCGCAGGAATTCCTCCCTTCATCTTGGCATTTCTGGTGGATGGCGGTCCCAGTGCCTTGGCGGTTGGGGTTGGCTATATTTCCATCAACATCTTCCTTGGTAATTTCCTTGAGCCCATGTTGATGGGGCGCCGCTTTGGTCTCTCAACCTTGGTGGTCATCATTTCGGTTCTTTTTTGGGGATTTGTCTGGGGTCCAGTTGGGATGTTTCTCGCTGTTCCGTTGACGATGGTTCTAAAAGTGATGTTGGATAATTCGGATGAACTGCGCTGGATCGCCGTTGCGATCACCAAAGAGAAGCCGGACTCAATTTTGGATCTCCACGACCTTGATGGTGTGTCGTCACGCGATCGAGTCGATTTATCTGCAGTAACTGCAGATAAGCGAGGCTAGGGTGGACATGGTTGCCTTCCCGAATTGATGCGCTAGGATTCCGCCGTGGGGAAAACTGGTGTCCAGAAACTAGCTTTGTTATCGATTATCCTTTTAATCGTGCTGATTTTTGCTGGGGCATTTGTTCGGGTTACGGGGTCTGGTTTGGGTTGCCCGGACTGGCCGACTTGTTGGGGTGAGCTTATCCCACCGACAAGTATCGAGCAGGTTGATGAGGCATACTTAGAAAAGAAGCTTCCAAGATTTAAGAAATCTGCCGAACGCTACGGCCGCGATCCTGATGAAATTACGGTGGAACGGCTGCTCGAGGAATATGACCCGGTTCAGACTTGGATTGAATTTACGAATCGGCTCCTTGCTCTACCAGTTTTTCTCGCAAACTTTTTGTTGATGATTGTGTGTATTGTCACCGTTATGAGAGGTGGAGGGAAAGGCAAGGAGCTAACACTTCTTCTTGGAGGAATCGGATCCTTCTTACTTGTCATTATCAGCGCGGTAACAGGAATCGTGGTGGTGGCCAGTGGTTTGCGATCCGGAGTGGTGACGATTCACATGGCCCTGGCTTTTCTTCAGCTCTTTGTTCTGACCTACCTTTACTGGGCTGGCGTGCGACCCGGAAGTTTGCGGACTCAGATTGCAGGCCCAAGTCGTCCGCAAGTCATGATTCTTTTATCCTGTGTG
>JAQWSX010000041.1 GCA_029242935.1 Akkermansiaceae bacterium | reverse complement strand
GAAGTGAAAAAACAGAGGGATTCTTTTTTTGAATATATGAGAAGTTTCGAGGCGATCTATGATCACAAGATCGATCCCTCGATTAAAGAGGTGGAAACTGAAATTGGGGAGGGGAAGGAGTAGACCATGGCTAAGAAATTTAAAGAGATGTCATTGGGTCAGCGTGTTTTTCGCATTGCGGCTGGATTTGAAATCGCAGTGGTTTGCTTGAGTTTGCTTTTTCTCCTGACCTTCTTCGGCACGATTGAACAGCGATGGTTTGGCCTCTGGACAACCATTCATAAGTATTTCGATTACAATTCTGTTTTTGTTTTGCCCACTCGGGGTGACGGCAAAGTAATTTTCCCTCCGCTTCCGGGGGCCTACTGGGTGATTGTGGTGCTCTCCGTCAATATGTTCCTAGGGGGCATTGTCCGGGCTCGCAAAGGGTGGCGCAAAGCAGGGGTTTTGGTCAGCCACTTTGCGATTCTCTTCATGCTTGTTGCTGGCGCGGTGTCCAGTGTGTATAAGGAAGAGGGGAATATGAGAGTTCTCCAGGGTGAGAAATCCGACTATGCCCAGAAACTTTTCAAGCACGACATTGAGGTCTTTGCCTTTGACGAGGAAGGAGACCGTGAGGAGCCTGCTATCATCCGTTCTAAGAGTATCAAGGCACTTGGGAAGAAAGGCGAGCTTGAGGCAAGCTTTGAGAAGTTCGATTTCAAGCTAGAGATCGACAGGTATCTTCCCTACTCGGAGCTCGCCTTGGATTCTCCCACCACCCGGCCACCTGAGGGTGAGGAAGTCGTTGATGGCTTCTTCCTCGTCGAAGTCGAGAAGGACACCAAAACCGAGGAGCGTAATATGCCAGGGTGTTATGTGAGCATCAAGGACGAGAAGACTGATGATTTAATCCAGCGACTTGTCCTCTGGGCTGGTAATCCATATCCGGTGACTTTTAATCACGACGGGAAACGTTACGGGGTTACTTATTTGATGGAGATTTGGCCGATGCCTTTCGAGGTTGAGTTATACAAAACCTTCGGAGAGAACCACCCTGGGACGGAAATTCCGAGTTGGTTTCAGAGTAACATAGTGAAAGTCGATGGTTCCAATAGGACCGATTATGAAATCGTTATGAACGAGCCAGCCCGGCATGGCGGCTATACTCTCTATCAGGCTGGCTTTACTCGAGCAGCAGAAGGGGAGACTCCCTCGTCAACTTTTGCGGTCGTGAATAACCCTTCTGACAAATGGCCGGAGTACGCCTTGTGGGCTTCGGCGGCCGGACTTCTTTTCCACTTCATGGCCATGTTGGTTCGCTTCATTGGTGGAAGCGCCAAAAAAGGACGTCCGCAAGCGCCTGTCTCCAACAAACCTCCAATCTATCGAAAGTCGTGAGCCAAAAGCCCCCCCCCATTCCAGCCCCAGTTAATCAAGGGCTCAAGCAACTTCGTTGGATTTTGGTGATCGCCTTTTTAATCGGTGAGTTTGCTCTTATTTCTGTTGCGCTGCGTGGTGCTATTCCTCCGGATGAAACCCGTGAGGTCAGTGACTATAGTCCTTGGAGTGAGGAAGTTCTCGAAATTGCCGAGGCTATCCCGGTTCAAGAAGGTGGCCGCATCAAGCCGCTCCGGACCTACGCCCGGTTCAAGATGATGTCTTTCCATGGCTCGCTCACGATGAAGGTGGCAGCTGGAGGGAAGGTTCATAAGATTGGTCCAGTGGCGTGGCTGCTTGATTGCATGTTCCGGCCGGATCTTGCCGATAAACTCCCGGTCTTCCTGCTGGATGATACGGAGATTTTGAAGCCCTTCGGAATTGAATCGAAGGACCGAAGAGCCCGCTTGAGTTTTCAAGATCTTAAGGAGGGTGGCGACCCCGAGGAGAACGGATTTAACCAGCTCATTAACCGAGGGCGAGAATTGCTGGAAAAGCAATCAGCCGAAGGAGAGGGTTCTCTCAGCGATGAGGAAGAAGAGGTGGTGCGATTCGCACAGCTTGCCTTGAACTTTACTGGAATTCGAGACTCAATGGATATTATTCGCGGGGGCCTTCCTCCTCTCGATCCTGCCCAGTTGGCCTACGTTGATCAGGAAATTTACCAAAACCTCAGGGCAACGAAGGATCCCAAACAGTTCGGGTTTTGGCTCCCAATTCTACCCGAAACGGTTCAATCGACGCAACGACTCGAATCGCCGCAGGCTCGGGAATTCGAATACGAACTCAATCGTCAGCTTACCTTTGCTCGGTTTGGACCAGCTTGGATTCCACCTCAGAAGGGGGTGGAAGAGGAATGGGAAACGATTGAAGCCAAGGTGACGAAGTTTCTTAAAAGGGAACTCACTGATTCTGTTGAGATTCTGAAAGATTTCGATAAGTTGGAAGCGATCAGCAAGGCCTCGGGGCGCCCGAACAGTGAGGAGTTTGTGGCTGCTCTGAAAGATTGGCAGACCAGTTTGGCCGATCGTGCTGCCGATCGTGCGGAAGGTGATTCCGTTGCATCTGAAGTCAGCTACTATCGCCGAGACTATTTTTCCACAGGACTGGTCTATTTTATTTTAGCCTTCCTTGTCTCCGCTGTCGGATGGATCATTAGAGAGGGCCGGGGTGGTAAAATTATAGCTTGGATATCCTCGATTATATATGGAGTTGCGACCGCTTATGTTTTGGCTGGATTAGTTCACCGCTATCTCATTACGGGACGCCCTCCGGTCTCTAACTTGTATGATACGATTCCATTCATCACTGCTGGAGCTGTCGTGATCTTGGCAATCGCAGAGCTTCTAACTCGGCGGAAGGTTCTTCTTTCGTTGGGCGCCGCACTTGGAGTAATTGGTTTATTCTTTGCTGCTAGTTTTGAGGTGGGTGACGCCAAAGATAACATGGATCCGTTGCGGGCGGTTTTGGATTCCAATTACTGGCTGGCAACTCACGTGGTTTCTATCACGATTGGTTATTGCGGAGGATTGGTCGCTTGTTTCTTGTCTTTGGCCTACGTCCACCTTGCTCTGGCTGGTGTCATTAAAGATCAGAAATCCTTCCATCGGTTTATGACCCGAACTGTTTATGGGATCACTTGTTTCACTCTCTTGTTTTCGCTTGTCGGAACAATTTTAGGGGGGATTTGGGCGAATGATTCTTGGGGCCGTTTTTGGGGATGGGATCCCAAGGAGAATGGGGCATTACTGATCGTTTTATGGTGCCTGATCATTTTACATTCCCGATTGGCGGGTTGGATGACCGGTTGGGGGCTTCACATCATGAGTATTCTGGGCGGCTCGGTAGTCGTCTTCTCGTGGTGGGGTGTCAATATGTTGGAGGTCGGCCTTCACTCATACGGGTTTATTGAAGGTGCTTCGACCGTCTATTATTTCTACTTCGTCACGCTCGTTGCGACGGGAGTGGGGGTCGCGGCCTGGTTAATCGAAAGGTTTTCCAAGAATGCGCGGGTGGAACTGCCCCCTAAACAGAGGGCCGCTATCCAGCGTCTGGAGGATCTCCAGACCGATTGACCTTTAACACCCCCAAAGGGCTAGAACGCTTTCGCTGCCTGTTCACTTATTCAGGTATGACAGTAAGAAAGGTGTCCAGTTCGCTTGTTGGGATGTCCTGCTTAATGTGCTAAGCGTTCTCCTATGAGATTGATTCTGGCTCTCCTGGCAACGCTTCAAGTTGTCGCTGCTACGCCTCCAAATATCGTGTTCATCCTAGCGGATGATCTGGGGTATGGTGACCTCGCTTGCTATAATCCTGGTTCGAAAATTCCGACGCCAAATCTGAACAAGCTGGCGAGCGAGGGAATGAGATTCACCGATGCTCACAGTCCAGCCACGGTTTGCACTCCCACACGTTACAGTTTGTTAACCGGTCGCATGTGCTTCCGCACTGGTCGATCACGCGTCTTTTCGGGTGTGGGTGGGCCATGTTTGATTGAAAAGGACCGACTCACCCTGCCGGCAATGTTGAAGACAAAGGGATATTCGACCGCCTTGTTTGGTAAGTGGCACGTTGGCATGAGTTTTTTTGATAAAGAGGGAGAGCGGATCAGCGATCAAGGCTTGAAGGGGGTGAGGCAGATCGATTACTCAAGGCCAGTCGGTGGTTCTCCCATTGAGTTTGGGTTTGATGAGTTTTACGGCACAGTTTGCTGTCCGACTACCGATTGGCTCTATGCTTATATTGATGGTGATCGGATTCCGGTGCCTCCCACGAGTCAGATTGATAAGAGGATGCTCCCTAAGCATCCTTATGCTAACGACTGCCGTCCAGGCATGATTGCTCCTAATTTTGATCTCGAAAAAGTGGATCTTGTCTTCCTCGAAAAGAGCAAAGCGTTCCTGAAGGCGCAGGTAAAGAAATCCCCAAGGAAGCCATTCTTTCTAATGCACTCGATGCAGGCCGTTCATCTTCCTTCATTCCCAGCGAAGCAATTTCAAGGGAAGTCTGGATCCGGTCCTCATGGTGATTTTATTTATCAGATGGACTGGGTCGTCGGTGAGTTGATGAAGACGATGGAGGATCTTGGGATTGCAGAAAATACCATTGTGATGTTTGGTTCAGACAATGGTCCTGAAGTTCCTTCGGTGATCGCGATGCGTCGCGATCATGGGCACGATGGCGCAAAGCCTTGGCGTGGTGTGAAACGCGACCAGTGGGAAGGTGGTCACCGAACTCCTTTCATCGTAAAGTGGCCCGGCGTTGTGAAACCGGGATCGGTAACGGACGAAATTGTAAGTCTTACCGACGTATTTGCCACCTGCGCGAAGACCGTGGGAGCAAAGTTCCCGGCGAATGCAGGGGAAGATAGTTTTGATCTCAGTCCGGTCCTTGAAGGCGGAAAACGAAAGAAACCAATCCGGCCTTATCTCTTGCAACAAACCTTCGCGATGAAGCTTTCAATTCGTCAGGGCGATTGGAAATACATCGACCACAAGGGTTCGGGTGGAAACAATTACGAAAAGGAAAACGAATGGAGCATGGGGCAATTTGCGATCTCCGACACCGATCCCAAAGCTCCTGGCCAGCTCTACAATTTGAAGGAAGATCCGGGTGAAGCCATCAATCTATATTCCAAGTATCCAAGGGTTGTTACAAAGTTAAAGGGCCTCCTTGAGGAGTCAAAGAAATCGGGTCGAACCCGCTAATCACTAATCAATGAGTCCGATGAAAACCGCCTTCTTGCTATTCGCCCTGTCCTTTGTGGCAAATGCACTCGATTATAAACAGGATGTCATGCCGATCTTTAAGGAAAAGTGCTATGATTGTCACAGTTCCAAGGCGAAGAAAGTGAAGGGTGGCTTACGGCTGGATGATGAGAAGCATTTCTCGAAGAGGTTCTCCAAGAACGAGGTTGTCGTGCCCGGCGATTGGGATGCCAGTTATCTTTTTGTGACTCTCGTGATGCCCCGCCACGAAAAAGGCGCGATGCCGCCAAAGAATAAAGGAGAATCACTCACTGAAAAAGAAATCAGAACGGTCGCCGAGTGGATTCATGAGGGTGCCAAAATTGATGGAGAAAAAGGTAAGCCGGGCCCAGCGAATTGGCATCCCGACAGGTTGTTAAAATTTAAAGATGGTCGTGTCATAACCGAGCAATTTGGGGAAGCGCCAAAAGTCGAGAAGCTGGAGCCAAAGTGGGAAACGTGGACCAACAAAGAAGGTAGGAAAATCACGGCCCGCTTTCACGGGTTGGTAAAAGAAAAAGTAGATTTTGAACTCAAGAACGGGAAGCGGGTGTCTTACCCGTTGGAGCAGCTTTCCGGGGAAAGTCAGCTGCGGATTAAGGTGCTGATGGATTCCCCCGCAATGATGTCTGAAGATGATTAGGGTTTCAGGCCGGTGCCTGATTTCTTAGCGGATCTTGCCAACTCCTTGATCAAATCCCGGTGTGCGGGATCAGCTGCGATGTTTTTGTTGGGATTCCCTTGGAAGTCGATCAGGGTGACGTCTTCGAGGGCTCCGCTTTGATTTTTTTTACGCCATTCTGTATAACGATAGCGGTTGGTGCGGATGCTTGTCCCAAGAACTTTCCCGACGTTTTTTTTGTTTTTGAAATACTGACTGAAGGCTCCTTTTTTCCACGGAGTTTCGGGGTTTGCCAAAACTGGCTTGAGGGACACTCCGTGAAGGTTTTTTGGCACAGGTAATCCACCGAGTTCACAAAGGGTAGGAAAGAGATCGACCAATTCAGTGAGGGCCTTGGTCCGCTGACCTTTCTTTTGGCCTGGAGCAGCAATGATGAAAGGAATTTTCGCGGCGACTTCATAGGTGGTGTGCTTGCACCATTCGCCATAGTCGCCAAGGTAGTAACCGTGATCGCCCCAGAGGACGATGACGGTATTTTTTGAGAGTCCGGTTTCGTCGAGGGCTTTAACCAATCGTCCAACCTGCGCGTCCATGTAGCTCACAGCTGCTCGATATCCGTGAATGAGTTCGCGGGTCTTGGCATCATTAAGGACTTTCGTCTTTTTGGGAATGTCAGAGTAGTTTTTGAGTTCTCCCCAAGAGGATCCATCATAGGGAAGTCCATTGATCATTTTGTCGCGCGCGGGAACCTTGATTTTTGCACGATTGTAAAGATCCCAGTATTTAGCGGGAGCATTGAAGGGTAGATGAGGTTTAGTGAAGCCAACCGCAAGAAAGAAAGGTTTCTCGGTGGTGGCGTATTTTTTTAAGCGGATCACAGCAGATTTTGCCACCGCTCCATCGGTGTAAACGTTATCGCTGACATCGCCACCATTCTCGCTGGCGGGACCGTTGGTGCGCACGCCGGTGGTTCTTTGAATCCGGGAGGCTTTTTTCTTAGCCTCTATGCCGGTGGGCGAGGCGTATTGTTTGCCAATCCCACGGGAGGGCTTTTCAGACCAACCTTGTGGAAAGTCGTCATTAGTGGAGTGGTAGATTTTCCCAAGTGAGATTGTTTCATAGCCGTGTGCTTTGAAGTGCTGAGGAAGTGAAAGAGCATCGGGATTCATCTCCCGCATGGGGGTTTTGAAGTCCCAACACCGGGTGGTTTGCGGGCGCAAACCGGTCATCAGGCTTGCTCGTGAAGCTCCGCAGACCGCAACCTGGCAATAGGTGCGCTCAAAGAGGGTGCCGCGTGCCGCGAGGGCATCAATGTTAGGTGAGTGAATCTCTTTGTTTCCGTAGCAACGAAGTTCGGGGCGAAGGTCATCGACCGCGATGAAGAGGATGTTGAGCTTCTGTGCAGAGAATCCTAAATTTGGGAAAAGGAGAAGGCCCAATGAGAGAAGGAGCTTTTTGAGTCGGCTCATTTTTTTGATTTGAGAGTTGAGAGATATTCGATGACGTCGCGGATTTCACGTTTCGTGAGAATAGCGCCCATGGGAGGCATGGTGGAGATGACGGGGGTTCGTTCCTTGACGTCTTTCGAGGTAACCTTGGTGATCTTACCTTCGGCATCCTTGATTTCAATGACTCCCTTCGTTTCACTTTTGAAAAGTCCTGCGATCGACTTCCCGTTTTTGAGAGTGAGTGAAATTGAACCGTAGCCTTCCGTGATCGTTTTTTGGGGCTCCACGATTGCTTCGAGGTGGTGGACTCGTTCCTTGAGTCCGGCTGATTTGAGATTAGGGCCAAGATCACTGCCCTTACCGTCCTTCACCTTGTGGCAGCGAATGCATTGGGCCGCGATGTGGTTCATGAAGAGGTTTTCCCCGCGATCGGCGTTGCCACCTCCAAGAGTGTGGGCGAAGTCAGGAGCAGGAGCTTTTAGCTCTCTGGCAGCAGCAGCTTCTGCGAGATCGAGCTTGAGAGAGAGGGGGCGTTTCTCAAACGATTTCAAAAGCAAATTTAGAATGGCGTCGCCTTTTGCCGAGGCAAGATCGTTTCCGAGAAGGGTGAGCGCGGTTTGTTGTTCGAGGGTGTTTGCTTTTATTGAAGAGAGAACGACCTCAATCCGATCGAGTGCTGATTTGGGATTGAATTTTGCGAGGATCTCGAGTGCTTCGATGCGAATTGAGCTCTCTTTTGATTCGAAGGCGGACGCAATGATGGTAGGGAGGTTTGTGTTCTTCTGACTGGCAAGCGCGCGGAGTGCTTCGATCCTGAGGGCTGGAATCGAGCTTTCGTTCTTTGCAACGGCGATAAGAGCTTCACCCGGAATCTCGAGCTTGAGTAAGCGGGCGAGAGCCATGGATTCGCTTTGGATTTTTTGGCTGGGATCGATGAGAAGGTTGGTGAGATACTTAGAAACAGTATTTTTGGCGATGGCTGGATTGCGATGGGGGAGGGGGCGGTAACGGCCGACGACGCGGTCGAGCTTGTCTGGCTTTGGCCACTTGCCCAAGGCATTGAGGGCATTGAAGCGGAGTTCTTCGGGGGCGTCGACCTGGATGGCGTAGTCGGCGACGCGGGTGGCGGCTTCGGGGGTTCCGAGGTGGAAGTTAGCATTGATGGCACGTCTGATGAGTCCTTCGTGCTTGATCCACTTGGTTTTGGGGAGCGATCGGGCAAGAGCAGGTAGGGCCTTTGGAATGCTCCAATCATCATGGATGGCTCGAGCGGCTTCGGCAACGACCTCTTTGAAGGGGGAGTAGAGAAAATGTCGCACTTCGGGATCAGCGCGGCGGCGGAGAGCGACAACCGCGATTTTTTGAATAAGTTCGGATTTGTCGTCGGCGAGGCCCGCGAGCATTTCGGACGAGGCACATCCGGTGAGGCCGGCGATGGCAGCATGGCGCAGGTAGGTGTTGCTTTCGTCCGGAATGTTCCGAGCCATTTCTAGGATTGCTTTACTGCTGTCCGAGGCCCCGAGGTTTCCAAGCGCAATCGCGGCGTGGAATCTAACCCGGGGTGAGTCGTCTTTGAGGCATTTCTCGAGTTCAAAAAAATCAAAGGGAGTGTTGTGTGGATTGGGAGCTTGGTGAAGGGCAAGGTTACTGCTCAGAATTCCGCCGAAACTTCTCGCAACCTGGCTGCGAATTTCGGGATCAGGATCGCCCAGTAGTTTGAGGAGGTCTCTTTGGGGGGATTTTGTGCTGCGATCCAATTGGCAGAGCCCCCAGATGGCGTGAATACGGAGGAGTTGCGGTCCGTTTCTTGCAGCTTTCCAGAGTTCTTCTCGTGCTCCTCGTTTTACTAATTCGAATTGAGATTTGAATCGGACTCGTTGGTCGGGGTGGTTCAAGGTCGCGATAAGCTCGGCAGTTGCGGTTTTTGAAAAATCAGACTGCAGAAGTAGGGAGGTCCGCGCACGGAGAGGATGTTTTTCTTTCACGTCCCATTTCCAAATGGCTCCTTTTTTGTTGAGGGGATAACCGCCGCCCCAGTCAACCCCATAGAGGGCACCGTCGGGACCAAAATTGATTCCGACGATCGGAACGCCATTTCCGATTTGCATGTCGTTGATCATCCTGAAGGACGCACCATCCTGCTCGACTTGAAAAGCCCACTGTTGGCCGTTGGGGGCGCTGGTGTGGAAGAAGTAATTTTGCCATTCCTCTCCGAGGGCGGTGCCGGGATTGAAGGCGAGGCCGGCCGGGCCGTTGTTATACAGACTGATGGGTGGGGTGATGTAGGCAGGTTGTCCTTTATGCCATGGAATGCTGAGATTCTCATCCATCCACGGATTGAAAGTTCCACTGCGATACTGCCAGTTGGAACGCCAGCCGGCATCCATGTGTTGGACGATGTAGACGAAGCGTTCTTTTTCGCCGGGTCGGTCGGAGTCGTTGTCGATTCCGAACATGTTGCCGTATTGGTCAAAGGCGATCTCTTGCACATTGCGGAGTCCACGGGCATAGACTTCAAAATTAGAGCCGTCGGGGTCGCAACGGAGAACGGCACCTTGGTTGGGGTATTGGAAGTGGCGCCCCTCCTTAGAGCTGGCTCCTACTCCCTTATCGCCGATCGTCCAGTAGATGCGACCATCGGGGCCCACCGTGAGGCCATGCATGTCGTGGCCGGCGTAGGCGAGATGGACTCCGAAGCCATAGGCAATGGATTTTCGCTGATCGGCTTTGCCATCGTTATTGGTGTCGCGAAGCTTCCAGACATCGGGCACGATGGTGGTGTAAACATCACCATCGTGGTGAAGGACTCCGGCGGCGATCCCTCCAATTTCATCGGTGAATTCTTCGGCGTAGATCGAGGTCTTATCGGCAAGGCCATCGCCGTCGGTGTCTTCGATGAGATGGATGCGTTCGGAGAGAAATTTAAGGTCAGCGAGGTTGTGTTTTCCGTCCGTGTTGAAATCCTTAACCCGTCTTTTGTTGGCGTCGCTGTTTTTGGAAGTAAAGGCCTTGTGATAGAAGGCCCGCTTATCGTCTGGAGTTTTGAAACTTAGATCATCTGGAATCCAGTCACGGTTTTGTCGAATATCGAGATCGTTGGCTTTGCGTCGTTGCGTCTGTGTGACGTAGGCACGGCCTTGGTTGTCGAAAGAGAGAGCGACCGGATCGGGCACGGGAAAGTCGGGAGTCCATTTCGTGAAATCCAGCGATTTGGGATTGGGCTTTTCTGCAAAAAGATTGAGAAAGAGCAGTGGGGTGCTGAGCAGAAAGAAGACCGGAAATTTCATAAGTGAGTGGCGTGAACGCTAGCATCTGGACCGCGTCAGACCAATCATGGAAACTTCTCTAAATCACACGATCATTTCCACCGTCGATAGGGATCTGGGCTCCGGTGGTGGCTGAGAAGACGGGGCCGGCGACTGTGCTGACTAGGGCGGCGACGCCGGAAGAGGTAATCTCGGTGCTGAGGAGGTTTTTTGTTTTATATTCCTGCACCGTCATACCATAGCGCTTAGCGGATTTTTCGAGCGCTTCGTCAGTCCAGATTTCGGTGTCGAAGACGGCATCGGGATGGAGGATGTTGACGCGCACGCCGAAGGGGGCGAGTTCGAGTGCGGCGACGCGGGCGAGTTGGGTGACGCCTGCCTTCGTCACTGAGTAGGCGGAAGCACCGGGTCCGGGCGCGGCAAAGTTGCGTGAGCCAATGATGATGATGCTTGGCTGTTTATCGCTTTTTTTAAGGGCGGGGATGGAGAACTTAAGGAAACGTTGAGTCGCAGTGAGGTTAATTCGGAGATGGAGATCCCAGCTATCTTCCTCGGCATCGATGTATTCGCCGGATTTAAAGATGCCGGCGTTGGCGACAATGATGTCAAGCCCACCGTGGGTGGCGATGGTTTTGTCGACGGCAGCCTTAAGGGCGGCATCATCGGTGATGTCGCAGACGGCTCCGGAAAGCCGTTCGCCAGTAAGATTGGCGACAACGTCGGGATTGATGTCGAGACCGACGACGGTGGCGCCGTCGTTGCGAAGACGTTCGGCAGTGGCGCGTCCGATTCCTCCGCAGGCTCCGGTGACGATGGCGACTTTATTGGCGTGGATTTGTTCAGACATGGAGTGAGTTAGAAGTTTAAATTGATCAGGATGGGCAATTGTTTTCGGCGGCGGAAGGATGAGTCTTCAGCTACCCTTGGTTGAGGGCGTTATTGAAGAAGGCGAGATTTTCAACGGGGTCTTCTTTGTTGAAGATGGCGGATCCGGAGACGACGAAGTGGGGCTTCATTGCGGCAATTTGCGGAATAGTGGTTTTGTTGACACCACCGTCGACGCAGATGAGAAGTTCAGGTTTCCACTCGAGGAGGGTTTTAATTTTGGTGGGGATATCGTCAAGAAAGAGTTCTTTTCCAGAGTAAGGGCCGACGCCGAGGAGAAGGACGTAGTCGATCTGATCGAGGTAATTTTTGATAAAACTGGGGGAGGTGCCGGGGTTCAGGGAGACGCCGCGGAGGATGTCTTCGTGTGTGGAAATACGGGAGAGGGTGTCATCGATATGGGCAGTGTATTCTACGGAGAAGGAGATGAGATCTGCCCCGGCTTTTGCAAAGGAATCGATGTGTTGTTTTGGTTTGTTGATGAGGAGATGAACATCCTTGAGGAGATCGGTCTTGAGTCCGGCGACGAATGGAGAACCGACGGTGATATTGGGCCAGATATTGCCGTCCATGACATCGAAATGAAGGAGGTTAACATCGTTTTCCTTCAGAGTTTGGAGGGCTGCGTTTTGGTTCCCCATATCAGCACTGAGGGTGGCGACGGAAAGTTGTGGACGGGAACGGATGAGGTCGATTTTTTCGGCGCGTGTCATATTGGGAGGAGTTTGAAATGTTCAATTGGTAGTTGGAAAATTGAGGGCGGAGTTCTGGGCTAAGTTGGTTAAGCCCATTGGGGCGGAAAACCCCGGGCCTTTACTGAAAGACCCGGGGTTTGAAAGTTGGCCTGACAGCTGGATTGCCTAAAAGGTAAGCCAACTGTCGCAGCGGTTAGCCAGCATTGTAGATTTCGATCGCTTCGGCAGGCTTTGCTCCGTTGTGGACGACTTCTTTGACGGCCCTCATCATGGCGAGAGGTTTGTCGGATTGGAAAACGTTGCGGCCCATGTCGACTCCAGAAGCACCACACTGGATGGCGTTGTAGCAGAGTTCGAGAGCTTCGAGTTCAGGGAGTTTTTTACCTCCGGCGATGACGACTGGGACGGGGCAGCCTGCCACGACGTTTTCGAAGCCTTCGGTGTAGTAAGTTTTGACGATGGATGCTCCGTTCTCCGCACAAACGCGGGAAGCGAGGCCGAAGTATCGGGAGTCACGAGCCATGTCTTTA
>JAQWSX010000008.1 GCA_029242935.1 Akkermansiaceae bacterium | reverse complement strand
ACAGGTGGATCTGGAGGAACAGGCTCACCGGGAGTGATTGCATCTGGATCTACAACATCGCTAAAGGCAACCTCGGCAAATCCGGTTCGGAACCCCCCGTGGTTACTTGTTAACTTGAGACCAATGTAACGGGCCCCAGCAGCATCCGAAAGATCGTAAGCCTGTCCAGCGTCACCAATTTGAGTCCCCATTTTCAGTTCAGCATCTCCAATTGCAGTCCATCCCCCACTGGTAAAACTGTAGGGGGTAACGGTGCCACCTGTGACGGGCGGCAGAAGTGTCGGGCTGGTGGCATGAAACACCTCAAAATCCTTCACTCCTCGGTCGAGAGCGTTCCCCTCTTGGACATTCCACAAATACATCGTGCTCAGACCTGCGGCAGGAGCGCCAAGATCGATTACTACCCAAGTGTTGTCCCCAGTGTTGTCCGAGGAAAAGCCCTGCCAATCATCGGCCCAAGCTGTACTCGCAATCGTCCAAGTGGACGGATCATCGATATCGAGCATATCCATGCCGCTACCATCGATCGCTTTTAGAGCCGACCCATTACCATCCAGGCTATCTCCCTGATGAAAGGCTTCGATGCCGGCGATGGGAATTTCACCAGCGCCGGCAGTTGCGCTGAGGGCTAAAACCATCAAGGAAGATCTTAAGAAATAAGACGAGGAGGAGTTGAGGATATTCATAATGCAATTGGGGAATCTAACGACAATCGATCGTCAGTTTATGGTGCCAAAAATCCCCCAAAGAGGGCAAGACCATTTCTAACAAATATCATTGATATTGCCGGCTCCAGAAAAGATATATTTAGAATATCTATACTGCTAATCAACCCATATTAATCAGGCGGATGATGGCAAAGAGATTCCGAGGAATATCTCCCGAGAGTATTGCCGAAAAGTGCAGCTTTTAGCGAGACCTGAAAATCTCGCTTAGTAACGATTCCTCGACAAGGCTACCGAGACCATTGCCCTTGTCCTTTAAGCGCTTCTGAATATCGCCTATAGAATAATCATCAACCACCTCCATGTGGCGACCGGTGGCATAAGTGAGGACGGTCGTAATTAAGTGTTTTATAAAAACCTCGGACCGGGTTGACACCAAGATATCCCGAAGCTCGCGAAAACCTTTGAACTCTTCACCCGATGGCATTCCGCCGGAGGAATCGACCTTTAGCTTGGGTGCTTTCTTTACAAAAAGTGGTTTCCCTGACCTTGGATAGTGGGTGCGCCATCTTCCTAGCTCATCAAAGGTCTCAAGCCCGAAACCAAGCGGGTCGATCTTACGATGGCACTCGGCACAAGTCTTCGATTCCCGGTGCTTCTCAAGACGCTCGCGCAAGGTAGTCGCACCTCTGATGTCGGGCTCGATAGGCGGCACTTCGTCCGGCGGAGAAGGTGGCACCACACCCAGAATATTCTCCGATACAAAAACACCTCGGGTTACAGGGGAGGTATCAACACCATTGGCACTCACAGTGAGGACAGCTGCCATCCCAAGAACCCCCCCCCTGCGATCTTTTTCATCAAGCTTTACTCGTCTAAATCCATCCTTGAGCCTCAGCGTCTTCGCCTCGGGCAAACGGTATACAGCTGCCAGATACTTATCAACAAAGGTGAAATCAGCATCCAATAAAGTTTCCACTGGCACATTTTTCTCCAGGAGATGCGCAAAAAAATGCCTAACCTCCCCCTTCATAGATGCCGGCCAGTTCTCCGAATAATATCGACGTGCCCTTTCTCTCGGCGGAGGCATCCCACCTAAATCGCGAAGATTGAGCCAGGAGTCCAAAAAACCGTTCACAAATCCCTTAGAGCGATCGTCTTTTAGGAGACGTTTTACTTGCTTCCGGACAACTTCTTCTTCTGTTAATTTGCCAGAAGCCGCCATTGCCAACAATTCCCCGTCTGGGGGCCCTGCCCAAAGCGCATAAGAAAGTCTCGAGGCCAGATCGAATGGCTTCAATGCTTGGTCATCTTCCGGGGTGATCTCGCTGAGATAAAAGAAGGACGGTGAACAAAGAATCAGCTTCAAGGTATCAAGTGCAGCCTGACGTGGCTCCGCTTTTTCATCGATTCGCTTGCGATAGAAATCATGAACTCGCTTTCGGTCAGATTCATTGAGAGGCCTACGAAATGCCTTCTCCGCAAAGCGATCCAATTGTTCGAGAGCCTTTTCACTCTGAAATCCTTCTTTCCCGAAAATCGCGAGCTCCTCCAGAGTCCCATTTTCTTCCTTAATTGGACCACGAACTTTCACCTCTGAAATCCGGATGTGCGGCAGCTTCCCTTCGCGCAAAAGAGAAGCACGGCTCACCCCATTGGAAGGATTTTTAAACTCATGTTTGTAGCGCCTGTTGAGTTCGAGAACTGACCGCCGCGATTCATATGGACCGTTTGGAAAGATAAACCGCGGCGTCTGCCCCTTCTCAAGCCAGACCCTGAAGTCAATCCACTCGGGCTTCTTGTCCGGCACAACCGAAATCGCAAGGATGGGCTCGATACGCTGAGGATAATGAATGTGGCCCTTCATGGCGTCGCCCGGAACCACTCCGAGGATGAAGGGTTCGCTCAGATCAATCGCGAAGATCTCGGGATCGTAGTGAGTGTCGCGGTGCATCCCCTGCACAAGAACCTTAAGATCATAAAGCCCCGAGACCGGGACCCCTTCTAAAAAGTCTTCGATGTGCCCGTAGCTCCCCTGCCGGGTGTCGGTATCTGGCTGCTCGTAAACACAGAGAAATTTATTCTTAAAAACCGCCCGATGGGATCCGGCAAGTTCCTCATATTGTTTAAAGTTATCTGTGAAATGCCAATCTTTCGCCTTCATCTCTGCCTTGCCGAGACGATTTTCAACCAAGCGATGAGCAGCCTGAAAATATTGGTCGAGCAGGAAACCTGATGTCACCAGACTCTCACCAATCGTATCGATATGTCGGCTGGTCTTCTCCTTGGGAAAATCCAAGGTTAAACCGAGGGTGTCGACTCGGCGCCCAAAGAGAACCTCCAAAGTATTCTCATACTCTCGATTCGAGAGCCTCCGCATTACGGTCTTTCCGCCGTTACTTTGAAAGCGACCACGGGCTGCCTTAACCTCAGATCTCAAAACCCGCAGCACCTCCCGCCGCTCCTCATCTTCGGGTTGGCCCTTCTTTTTTGGAGGCATCTCCTTGAGCGTGACCTGATCGATGATCTCCCGCGCTATCACGAGATCTTGAACACTTTCCAAAGGGATCTTCAGGCTCTCAAATTCCCGCTCTCCTTTTTCGGAAGCCGTATCGTGACAATCGTAACAATAGTTGTGGAGAAAATCGTCCACGATTTCGCGAGACGAACCCTCGGCTCCAGCAAAAGGGGAGCCCAGCACCAAAAAACTCAGAAGTCCAACAATGATCTTTGTTACAGACATCACAGCCTAAGAGAATCGACCAGTGCTGTTTCCAAAGGAATCAGTCTCAACACCCATGCGCTGCGCCAAGTCAACGTAGAGGTTGCACAAGCGGACTTTGTTGATGCCCTTGGACTCGACTTTCTTAAAATCGCCATGCTTATATCCGCCTCCGGCCACAATGACCGGGAGATCGGAATTGGTGTGAGAATTCCCACTGCCGATTCCGCTACCGAAGAGGACCGAAGTCGAATCGAGAAGAGTTCTTTCCCCGTCCTGAATCGATTGAAGACGACCAAGAAATTTTCCATACTGTTCGATTTGGTAGGTCTCCAACTTGATCAGATTGGCAATCGCATCTTCTTTATTACCGTGGTGCGATAGGCTGTGATAGGACTTATCAATCCCAAGATTTTGAGGCAGAAAAGACCCTCCAATTTCAAGAGTAGCAATCCGCGTTGAGTCGGTTTGCAGGGCAAGTGCGATCAATTCGTAAAGCATCGGCAGATCATCTACCGTATTTTTGTTGGCTGGCTTATCGAGGGGCGCATTAGGTTTCGGATGATCGGCCCACCGGTGACGTAATTCGAGACGCTTCTCCACGTCACGAATCGAAGTGAAATATTCGTCCAGCTTCTCACGATCCTCACGGTTCACCTTTTTAGAAAGTCCTTTTGCCTCATCATTGACCGCATCAAGAATAGATTTCTGCAACGCATTCTCACCCTTACGCTCCCGCCTCCGCTCCGGACTATCATTAGAAAAAAGACGATCAAAGAGATCGCCAGGATTTGTGATCGGAGGAACTCGCACCCCCGATCGGGTCCACGACAGCTGACATCCGCCGTGAATCCCACCTTCTGATCCAACTGTCAGGGAAGGGAAGCGAGTTTGGTTACCAACTTTTTCAGCAAGATATTGATCAATCGTAACATTCCCGTTCTTCCGGTCCCGTGCTTCGGAATGAAGAACACCGGACAAGAAGGAATGAACCGCAAAGTGCCCTCCTCTAATTCCATGATCAAGACCACGATAAACAGTCATTTTTTCCCGAAGCGAGTCAAGCGGTTTGAGCAAAGTCGTCGATTCATATTCACGACCTTCGGTTGAGGGAAAAAAACTCTTCTGCTGAAAACCAAGAAGATTCCCAACCGCCACAAAACGCCGTGCCCCAATTCCAGATCCTTGGGTAGCGTGGACAATTGCCAGCGAATCAGCGGTCTTTGCTAATAACGAAGACAGACTAGGAAGGGCGAGCGAAGCTCCTGCTGACGTCAAAAAAAAGCGGCGGCGGTTCAATGGCGAATTCATGGGGTTTTAGTGTTACGAGTAATGGGTCATCTGACTTTCACGACCAACAAAGATCGGGACGCGGAGGTTGAAATTTGGATTGCGTCTTCATCCCCTTCCAATGTAACGCTCAGCGTCCCTGCCATTGCATTGACCGAAGACAAGACGAACTCGGTTCCCGGAAGGAGCTTCAACTCAGAAAGCCATTGCAGAAAACCCGGCTGATCCTCCCGAACTCGCTTCAAAATATAACGCCCGGGCTGGCAATCCGCCAAGATAGCCGTTCCATCCCGCGTAATCTCACCATCGGGACTCGGGATTGGGGATCCATGCGGGTCGTGGGTGGGATGGTGCAACATCTCATCCATTCGCTGTAAAAGTCGATCGGAAACCACGTGCTCTAGCACCTCGGCATCTTCGTGGACCTCGGCCCAGTCCAACTTCATTACTTCCACCAAAAAAGTTTCGATAAGACGATGTCTCCGCAAGACTTGCATCGCAGCTTTGCGGCCTTCCTCCTTGAGCCTGACTCCACGCCGGGGACGATATTCGATCAAACCCTTTTTCTCGAGCTGATTCATCATCGTCGTCGCCGTCCCAGGTGTCACCGAAAGCTTTTCAGCAACGTGACCAATTAAAACCAATCCCCCACCATCAAGCGCCCCCTGAAGGGACCAGATAGCTTTAAGGTAGTTTTCGACAGTGCTGGAAGGCATCCTTGTTAAAAATGTTACGCGAGCTTTCCGGGATTACGAGACGAAACAAAAAGCCCGGTCTACTCTCAAAGTAGGCCGGGCTGGGTATTTTGATTAGGAAGTCTAAGGACCTAGCAGGAAACCTAGAGCGACTTCTTAAGAGTCGAAGAAGGCTTAAAGCCAACGGACTTGGAAGCATTGATTTGCATTGCTTCGCCTGTCTTTGGATTGCGTCCCATGCGGGCAGCACGATTCTTAACCTCAAAAGTTCCAAATCCAATAATTTGAACCTTCGTATCTGTTTTCACACCTGTGGCGATGGAGTCAAGAACGGCAGCGACGGAGTCTTCCGCCTGACGCTTGGTTGCTTCATTTCCGAGGGCTTTCTGGACTGCTTCGATTAATTCACCTTTGTTCATAGCAAGGTGATCATCCCGCAAGAGGATAGTTTGTAAAGCCAAAATAAACCTCAAACCCTTTATTTATAGGGGTTGACGCACCCCCAAGTTTTATGATGAACACATCCAGCCTCCTATCCGCCTAGGTTTAGAGTTATTAGATCGCAAAAATAAACCATTTTTCAATACTTAGACCTGATGGATCAATTGCCGGACAAAGTGTTGCGGTCTTCCTGCCATATTTTACGGGGAGTCCGAGTCACCCTGCCCGACAGGAAAAACCTCGCTCCAGAAATTAAAGACGCCGATCGGGCACAGAAAAGGGGCTACTATCTTCCGGATGAGGACGAGCGCCTTCGCGAAACTTACCTGAGATATCTTTCTAGTCGCTCTATTCTCTGGCAAATGATCGACGATTTGAGCCCCTTCCTAAAGTCGAAGGATCTGAGGGTTTTCGGCCTCGCATTTTGTGCCGCTTCTATGCTCATGCGAAGTTCAAGTTATCTCATTGGACTTGCCAAGGAACGGCCCGTTGTTTTAGCCAAGCTCGACGAGGCGGAGCCCAGGTACCAAATTCCTCGGAAAACTTTAACAAAAATCTACCACTACCTAAGTTCGCCCCGAAATCGTTGGCGATATCATCAGGCCCGTAATTTTTACGAGAATAATCGAACGCAAATTGATGAAGCACTTCAAAATTCGGACATGCAAGACATTGCTATGTGGCTCATAAAAGAAGAGCCGTATTTTGATCAGAGCAAAAGAAACCTTTTCGGCGCGATCCTCACATACCGGGCCTACTCACTGAGCCGTCGAACCAGCTCCGGTTATAGCAAGGTGATGTTCCACTTGTTCCGCCTTAGCGGCTCTGCCATAGCCGAAATGAAGCAACCTTTTGTCAAGCCTTCAGGGGAAGGAAAACGGGTCACGGGGGAAATAATCGACGAAATCCGGGGCAAACTTCGACCAGGTGACATCTTTGTGACCCGCCACGATGATGCCATGAGCAACCTCTTTCTTCCGGGCTTCTGGCCCCATGCCGCTCTCTACATGGGACCACTATCTGACCAGGCCGATCTTAGAGTTCCCGCCCATCGCGATCACTTGGCCGACGTTCTTGAGGCCAAGAAGGACGGTGTCAAACTTCGACAAATTGAAGAAACCCTGTCGGTAGACTCCTTCGTTGTCCTTCGTCCTAGGGTTTCGGCGGAGGAACTCCAGCAAGCTCTAGAAAAAGCCCTAACCCATGAAGGGAAGTGCTACGATTTTGCTTTCGATTTCCGGAAAGCAGAACGCTTGTGCTGTACCGAAGTCGTCTACCGAGCTTTTCATGGAATCGGGCGGTGGAACCTCAAGCTTATTAAGCAAAGCGGTCACCTCGCCCTACCTGCAGAAGAATTGATCCGTCAGGGCATGCAAAATGGGATCATTGATGTCGTTATGATTTTCGGAGTGAATGGAGATACCCTCGAAGTAGGCACGAAGGCCAGAGATCTCCTCTTATCCACCCTAAAAGACTGATTCTGCGCCTCACCCTTGCTCGATTAAAATCCGCTGCTACGCTCACTTCTATGTCCAGCCAACTCGGCCAACTTTTTCGCATTTCAACCTTCGGCGAATCCCACGGAGGCGGGGTCGGTGTTGTCATCGACGGCTGCCCACCACTCATTCCTCTGTCGGAAGCCGACCTTCAAATCGAACTTGATCGTCGGCGTCCGGGTCAATCTGAGATCACGACACCACGAAACGAAGCCGATCAGTGCGAGATCCTCTCCGGAACCTTTGAAGGAAAAACCTTGGGGTCGCCCATCGCCGTTTTGGTCCGCAATAAGGATCACCGCCCCGAGGCTTACTCGGAAATGTCCGAGAAATATCGCCCATCGCACGCCGACTACACATATGATGCCAAGTTTGGAACACGCAACTGGCAGGGCGGTGGAAGATCGTCAGCTCGGGAGACAATTGGCAGGGTCGCCGCTGCTGCTGTCGCAAAGAAAGTCATCAAACACTTCTATCCGGACCTAGAGGCTCTGGCCTGGGTTAAATCAATCCAAAATATTGAGGCTAGCATCGACCCCCTGACGGTCACAGCAGAGGTAATTGAATCTAATGTCGTCCGAACCGGTGATCCCAATACGGCAGGAAAAATGATCGATCGCATTAAGGAAATCCGTTCAGAAGGGAATTCCATCGGTGGAATAATTGAAGGCGTCATCCGGGGATGCCCTCCAGGGCTAGGGGAACCAGTTTTTGACCGTCTGGAAGCCGATCTCGCAAAAGCAATGCTCTCCATTCCCGCAACCAAAGGATTCGAAGTCGGATCCGGGTTTTCAGGGACGACCCTGACCGGAGCCGACCATAACGATCATTTCTACATGGAAGGCGAAAAAGTTCGCACCCACACAAATAACTCAGGTGGGGTTCAGGGCGGCATTTCAAATGGGGAGCCGATTCTCTTCCGCGTCGCCTTTAAGCCCACCGCTACTATCATGTCGGCCCAGCCCACGGTTTCAAAAAACCGTGAAGATACCGAATTGAAAGGACGTGGCCGTCATGACGCCTGTGTCCTTCCGCGCGCAGTCCCTATCGTCGAGGCCATGACTAACTTGATCCTCTGCGACCACCTTCTTCGTCATCGGGCCCTCTGCGAAAGGTAGAGATCAGGGGCGGAAAGAAAAGGTCAGATCAGCCGTATGAGAAATCTCATTCACCAGCATTCTTCGCGGTTTGAACAACCCCTCCCAACTCTCAAGAAAGATAACTTCCCGACGCTCGTCGTTGTATCCCACGATGACCGAGGCATGAAGTGGTGAACGCTTCTTCTTCGATGGCATTACCTCTTCAGAAGGTCTCTCATACTTTTGGTCTCTCCCCTTGTCAAAATCTCGGGAGATCCGCGTATGCAAGTGATCGCGCTGGCGGTCCCAGCGACGCCACACGATGACCGGCATTCCAGCCCGAATCGAGCGCCTCACAATTTCGTGATCGTAGTCACTTGCCCGATTAAGATTGAAACGTGCCTCTCGGGCTACCGAGCTATAAAGCCCAAGCATATCCGAACCTGCTGCAGAACCGGTGTTCTGAAATTTTCCGGCAACCGCTAGCCAGTCTTCATCCAGATGCAGGCCAAGGTAGCGGGCTACCATCACAAGAGTGTTGAGTCCACAGTAGGGCCGATATCCCTGCGGCACGACCTCTACTTCATTAAGAATCACATCTCCCCGGTCCGTCTTGGTAACCTTAGCAGAAAGAGCCTTGAGACGGGCCCTAATTCCTAATTCTTCCTGGGAAGCATCGAGCCACGACTTGGGAGCACTCTCCCTTTTTCTCAGCCGAACTCTCAACAAACGATCCTTGGCCTCGAGTAACTGAATTAAGAGCCCTGATTCTTTGTATTCGAACTGACGATAAATCGCCCGCAAACCCCGGGTCCTCCCCCGCTTGAAATCCCGAGGCCTCTCATCGATCTTTTTGAGATTCCCCCCAAGCTCCTCTGCGGTGCGGGCGTAGAGTTTCTCAAACTGAATTTTCCGTTGTTCGACTCGTTCTTGCAAGAGGATCGCTGCTTCTTCGGAAGACATCCCATCGGGAATCCTGCGATCAAGATAACCAAAAAATGAGCCGGCATCAGCAAACGTAATTTGAAGTTCCTCAAGTTGTCCCTTCCGTTTCAAGGCTCGCACGAGAAGAGCCTGAACACCAAAAACCTTGGGGCGGGCCATCAAATAGGCCGAACTAACATTCGCGATTCCGGCATCGGCTTCCCATTCTCCAGGCAACGGCTTTGAGCCATCCCAAACGCCCGAAGCTAATAAAACAGCGGTTAAATCCTCTCCATTAAGAGGACTATCATGTTTTGCAAGCGCTCCAAGAACTGCATTGGGAAGAGCCTGCAATGGAGCCATCAAACCCCACATGAAAAAAGCCACTTTCATGTGGGGTTGAAACCACCAATGAAAATGTCCCTGTAACATCAATCTTCAAGAAGTTTAGATTGTTCTCACTCTTCGCCCGATCCTTCAGGTTTTCCCTGACCAGCACCTTCGGCACTCTCCTCGGGAGCATCACGATTGATTCGCTCCAGCATTATTTCAGTTAAGCTGGTCGCGTCCTTGGTGTAGGAAAGGATAGGAATGGCGGCTCCGCTCGAACCACTTTTATCAAAAATGTAGTCATACCCTTCAGCGTCACCCAACTCACGGACCATCCCCATGATTTCCTTGCGCAAAACACCTAATTCAACCGCTTGCTTCTCAGAAAAAGCCGTTTTTTTTCGGGTAATCCAAGCAATTCGTGCATCCTCACGAGCCTTTGCTTCGGCCCGGATCGACTGTGCCTCTCGGAAAAACTGCTCTTTCTTTTCACGGGAAAATGAGGGTGTTTCAGCTTTCTTTTGCGCTTCAGTTGCCTCAGCTATCAAGGCTCCAACTTCCTCGGCCTTCGTCTTATTTCTTTCGACGATTTGTGTTTCGTAACCTTTAAAAGTCTCAAGAACCGCGGTTGATTTGTGATACTTAGCGAGAAGTTTTTGCATATTTACAGTCCCTATCTTGTCGTTCTTGTCCTGCGCGAAAGAAGACGAAGCCATGATAAGAGCTGAAAAAAGAACCGCGATAATTTTAAATGGTTTCATAACGTTTGTAAGAGTGAATTTTTCGAAATTAAGCTAATTTTATTTAGGAGCTTCGGCCTTGGGCTTTGCTCCTCCGGGAGTTTCTAATGTGACAGATGACGGGGCATTTTCGTTCAATTTTTTCAGAACCACATCAGTTAAATCGACGGTATTTCGAGAGTAGATTAAGAAGGGCGTCCGAGATGAGGTCAGCCCGGAATCATCAAAAACTAAGTTCACATCAAGAGTTGCCGCGTGATCTCTGACAGCAGTTTCGACCTTATTCCGAATATCATTGATCATTCCAACCATTTTTTGATTCAAGGATCGACGCTGCCTTTGAAGGAACTCTTCACCTTCCTTAATCAGCACAGAGCGGGTGGCCGCAAGTTCTTGGGCGGAAGCTGCGATTTCCTTGCGCTTCTTTTCAGCAAGGGAGGGATCGTTAAACTCATTTTTCTTCTTACCCAGTTCCTGTTCAATGGCCTTGATCGCCTCCACTCTCTCCCTGTAAGCAGCGTCAATTGCGGCCAACTCCACTTTTTCCTCAGCCTCGGCAGCCTTTTTCTCGTGAAACCCACTGAGGAGCTTCATCATATTCACGGTGCCTACCTTAAGCTCCCCGGCTGAAGCACTCAGGGCCATTCCGAGAGCAAGAGTAAGAAGGACGGCTTGTTGACCGATCTGGAAGGGTAATGAAATTCTCATCGAAAATATTTTATTACAAGTGGCTGTCGTGCAGAGGGTCTCATTCTCCACTGGGTTCCTCCAGCTTCTTTTTTAGGGCTCCGAATTCTTTGCGTAACGCGGGAAGACGGGAAAGCGCGGCAAGCTTCTTTTGCTCTTCTCGAATCGGTCGCGCCGGATTGCCCATATAAACACCCGGCTTATCAATACTTTTAAAAAGCCCGCTTTGAGCTGCCAGAACTGATTGATCAGTAATTTCGAGATGTCCGGCAACTCCGGCCTGAGCCGCAATAGTCACGTAATTTCCGAGGCGAGCGCTTCCAGCAATACCACACTGCGCCACCACCAGACAATGTTTCCCGATCTTAACGTTGTGACCAATTTGCGCCAAATTATCGACCTTCGTCCCCTCTCCCACCACTGTTTTTCCAAATCTGGCCCGATCGACACAGCAATTTGCACCGATTTCAACATCATCCTCGATTTCGACGATTCCCACCTGTGGAGTCTTCTGGTGCTTGCCATCAACAAGATCAAATCCGTAACCGTCCGAACCAATCACGCACCCCGGTTGCAGGATGACCCGGTCGCCGATCGAACAAGCTTCTCGGACGATACTTCCAGGGTGCAAAAGGCAGTTCTTCCCAAGCGAAACGTTCCGGCCAATCAAACAGCCGGCTCCAATAATACTTCCATCGCCAATCTTCGCACCCGATTCAATCACCACTCCGGGAGCGACTTGCACCTTAGCGGGATCAATCTCGACATCAGCAGCAACGTGGGCACCCGGAGAAATTCCGGGCTGAACAACAGCTGATTTGGAGTGGAAATAGTCAATCACTCTTGAGAAGGCTACCGAGGGATTATCGACTAGAATTAGATGGCAACCGGCGGGCGATGAAAAATCACCCTTGGGCACTAGGACCAGCGAAGCCTGAGTCTTCGCCAAGTGCGCTTGATAGCGAGAATTCCCCAAAAAGCTAATCTCACCAGATTTAGCCTCAGTCAGCGAATTTACTCCCGTGTAGACAAAACCCTGATCGTGACTAGGCGAAATGCCAATCAGATCATGCAGTTCTGTCCAACCAAGCGACACCGACGATAGCCAACTTTGGTTCGTAAGATTTACTCTTCCTCGCTTCCCTCGTTGATTTCAGCGAGGAGAGAGTTAGTAAGGTCAGTGGTTTCGCGAGCATGTAGCACGAACGGAATCCCCTGATTGCTGTTAGCAGAAACATCAAAAATAAAGTCGTAGTTTCCTTCTTTTGCACGCTCGCTGACAGCTCGTTGAATTTTGACCAAAATCCCACGCATTTGCTTGCGCATTTTGTCGCTAAGTGCGCGATTCCGGCGATTAAGAAATTCCTTTCTCTCCCGTTCCTTGGACTTTCCGTCCTGAGCCAAACCGTTGGACTCCTCAAAGAAGTCGGTTTTCTCTTTCTCACCTATATCCTCCTTCTTGAGCTCCTCTCTAATCTGCTGGAGCTGAGCGTCAATCTCACGAATCTTGGCAAGGCGTTCGTTATTATCGCGCTGGATTCTTGCACGCTCAATATTGATTTCACGCTGAACCTTTCCGGTCTGGTAATAATCGTTAAACAGACGCTCCATGCTAACGGTAGCGATTTTAAGACGCTGCTGTGCATGGAGGACAGGGGTGAGGCACAAAAGCGCGACGAGAAGACTAAAAAGTGACTTTTTCATAATAAATTTGGATGAAATGAATCTTGTTAGGTTTTTTATGGAGAATTCTCGATGTTACGTCAACCACGGGCTTGGAATTCGTTCCATCTGACAGATTTCGAAGCACGATAAGAGGGTCAATACGTTCTTATTATGGCCATTCCACCAGCGCCGTAGTTGAATTCGGAAGGTTTCTCGTGAAATTTCAGCCAGAATCTACAAAATTTTCTCATGATTAAAGTCACCTCGGATGTCAAAACGATTACTCAAATGACTCGCGACCTGCCGGGTCCGCTCGCCGTGGTCCCCACAATGGGAGCTCTCCATGAAGGGCATCTGGCTCTGATTCGTCGCGCCCGCCAATTGGTGGGCCCCGGCGGAACCGTCGCCATCTCGATTTTCGTCAATCCCATCCAATTCGATCGCCTCTCTGATCTAACCAACTACCCCCGCCCGCTGAAAAGTGATCTCGCCCTCTGTGAAAAAGAAGGAGTCGATCTCGCCTTCACTCCGCAAAAAGATTTTTTCTACCACTCCGATCACTCGGTTCTTGTAACCGAGTCTCTGCTTAGTAAGCGCCTTTGCGGCTTGAGCCGTCCCGGTCATTTTGACGGAGTTCTCACCGTTGTGGTCAAATTGTTCAATCTCCTTCAACCCACCCTCGCTGTTTTTGGGGACAAGGACTTCCAGCAAATCGCCCTCATCCGTCGCATGGTTCGAGATTTAAATATGCCAGTTAAAATCGTCGGACATCCCACTGTCCGTGAGCCCGATGGACTTGCCCTCTCCTCTCGCAACATACGCCTCACCCCGGAACACCGTAAGGATGCTCCAAGAATCCAGCGCTCTCTCTCGGCTGCCAGCAACCTTGCCGTCACGGGAGAACAGAACCCTGCCGCCTATCTTCAATGCGCAAAAAAACACCTACTCGCCAACGCTCCAGAGGGCTTCTCCATCGACTACCTCGAACTCATCGACACAAAATCAATGCAAGCCGTTTCTCGGGTCACGAGGCCCGCTGTTCTCGCCACGGCTTGCTATTACGGGGAAATACGTCTGATTGATCATATTAATATTCAGGATCAGTGATCCACGAAGCTCCCATCGTTCAATTATTTGGTAGAATGATACGTGATTGAGCAAACGGCACATCGGAGGCGCAGAAAAACGTAGGCTCTATGGCTACCCCCTTCGTATTAGACGCTCAACAGCCGCTACGTGGGTCATTGAAGCCTTTCGGGCTTCATCGCTCACATTCTAGCCCAAGAATTTATCTAGAAAAACGCCTCCTCTCACTGGGCCGGAACAAGTGATGAAGAAACGTCGCCCATAAAAATCGCTCTTGTCCACCTCCCTGAAAAGTCTAACTTCCTAGTCATGAAAATTTTGGTTCTTTTACTCGCTCCCATTCTCTTCGTTTCCTGCTCTGGCAGCCAACCTAGAGAACGTCGGGTCGTGCCACCTCAAGGAAGCGATGTCGGTAGTAAGCCTTGGAACGACCCATCGGTTGGACCTCGCCCTCAGGGAATCTTGGGCGGGATGGAGCAAGGTCGATAAATTTGCCACCGTAACCATCTGGAGTGAGTGACCCGGCTAGCGAAGAACCGATCCACGAATCCTGTGATGCATGCGGCAAACTTCTAGACGTAACGAGCTTCAGTCCGTTCGATTCCGTCATCTGCCCCCGTTGCTCGGCTGAGACAAAGGTAAGACGGATTTTTGGAAACTATCGCCTTGAAAGGCGCTTTGCCATCGGAGGCATGAGCGTCATTTTCATCGGCTGGGATACCACGCTCAATCGCAAGGTCGCAATTAAAGTTCTCAACGAGGAATACTGTAACGACGAAATTCGCATTCAAGCCTTCGAAAACGAGGCCCGTCTCACCGCAAAAGTGAGCCACACCAATGTCGTTAAAATTTTCGCCGTCGATCGCGCGCACGGTCGCTTCTACCTAGTCATGGAATTACTTGATGGTCGAAGCTTTGAGCGAATCATGGGGGAACGTGGAGCCCTTCCCGAAGACGAGGTTCTGGAAATTGCGATCCAAATCACTTCCGGACTCAAAGCGGCGAAGCGAGCTGGCATAATCCACCGGGACGTCAAGCCCGGTAATATTCACATCGCCCCAGAAGGACGCGCCAGCCTTCTAGACTTCGGACTCGCCCTCATTACCCAAGATGGAAAAGCCCAAGCCAAAGAAGCTTGGGCTACTCCCTACTACGTCCCCCCCGAGGCTCTTGACCGCGATATCGAAGATTTCCGAAGCGACATTTATGCCTTCGGTGCCACCCTTTATCACGCTCTAGCAGGATGCCCCCCATTTAAATCAGCCACTAACTCAATCAGCAGCCTTCGCAAAGCCAAGCAAGCTATCCCAAAACTTTGCAAAGTAGCGCCATGGATCAGCCGGAACACCGGAGAAGTCATTGATCGCATGATGGCCTTTAACCCAGACCATCGCTGGTCAAGTTACAGCAAGGTCATAAAGGCCCTCGAACAGGCCAAGCTCACAATTGGCCACGACTTTTCTCCTCCGATTTATACCCAGGCTAGAATCAAACGGCGCAAGAGGAAAATGATCCTCAGTATTATTTCCACCGTCCTTTTGATTTTAGTGAGCATCGGCTTAGCGACTTGGGAGCCCTGGATGAAAATCACCAGAGATTCTGAAAATCTTTTCGGAACCAATGACTCTCAAAATAAAAAGCCAAAGATCTTCAACCCAAACGGTGACGACCGACCAAGCATAGCGAAACGATGGGCCGAAGCTCGTCAGCTCACCAAATCTGGTAATTACGAAAAAGCATCTGAAAGATTTTTATCCATTTCACGCGATCCCACTGTCTCCGGAATGGAGCAAGTCTGGACCTCTCTAGAAGCATCGATCGCAAATGCTTTGGCTGGCAAACCCGGCGCAGCCCGGCGGCTAATCTCCAAATCCCTCTCGGACCTTGAGGATCTTCCGGAGCAGCACTCACAGCAGAAGCGCTACCGGGAACTCTGCCAGCTACTGGAACGCATCAAACCTCCCACAACCAATGATCTCCCTGACGAGCCCAAGAACATTACCGACTGGATGGGAACCTTCGCAATCGCTCTCAAACTCTGGGGACAAGGCAAATGGGAAGAAGCTCTCCCCTTGTTTTCCAACGTTCGTGGAGCCGAACTTCCCGACGAACTCTCTTGGTTTGTCATTTATCAAAATATAGCTGACGTCTATTTGGGAGATGGCCAGATTTTGGCCAGACTCAAAAACTTTCCCACCCCGAAAGACCAGCAAGAAGCCAACAGCTTGATCGGCGAGATTACGAATGCTTCAAAAAATCTCCGTTCTATAGGGCGAGCAAAGTACAATCTGGATGCTAGGCTGACTCACCTCATCCAGCTTCGCAAAGAATTTCAAAACAGCCCAGTGTTCACCCACTCCCTGACGTGGAAGACATTTCAAGCACACCTCAGAAACAAAGGATCATCATACCGCTTCGATGATATCGGGGAATTACTTCAAAACCCTCCGGGAGATGCTCCATCAGAAGCAGTTTGGGCTTGGTCTTACCTCCAAAAAAATGCCGCCGCTTTTCTACACAACATTGCCACCCACGGCAACTGGGCCACTGAGAAAAAAAATGGCGAGGAAATCACTGTAGTCTCCGGAGATAGCACTGGCTTAAAACTCGATGATGGGTCCGTCGTCCCTTGGTCTGAACTCAGGCCCGAACACTTGTTGGATAAACGAGCCAACGACGAAGCTCAGGCCATTGCTTTCGCCTGGTTAGTCGGCTTGGATGAGCAGGCCGAAGAAATGGCTGAAGATTTGGCAGGTCGCAATCCTGAATTTAAGACCAATTGGCGACGCGTCATCGTCGGCACCTCACAATAGATAGACTCATCCCGCTCGGCCTATTCGGAAGAAGTAATGAAGTCCCCTGCTGATCAGGGTTTGAGGGCAGGATCTTATTCGGCTTCCTGCCACTTCTTGATTTTGGAAAAATCAATTCTGAAATCCTCATTCTTTTCTTCTACCGCGATGGAAATCACGTCACCTTTCTGAGTGATCTTTGTGTCGCGCCACACTCGCCAGAAATCACCAATCGGTCCCGGAGCTTCGCTCTTTTTCGGAACACTCAACTCTGCAAACGTCTTCTTCAAAACCACTCTATCAGGCGAGTAAACAACAATGGCTTCCTCCTGCTACGCTTTGTCTGCCTGGCGGTTTCTCCACCCTTTCCCATCGGCCGCTTGCACGAGTTTCCACGCTACCCACAGAACCCGCTGACCGTCATCTGATAGGTGGAATTTATCGAGCCAAATGCGTCTCTCGAACGACCAAAGGACATTCTTTCCTCTTAAAATCTCATGCCGACCATTCTTCGCGTTCACAGCGAGGGAATATTGCCCATTGGGAGACTTCCCCACCCGATCTTGCGGACCTAAAAATTTTGTAGCCATTGCCTCCGTGAGAAATCCGATTGCAAGAATGGATGCTATCGTGAAAAATTTTTCATTAGGATGGTAGACGCTATTGAGTTTCCCTTCTCAGTTTTTTCTCTGCTATTTGTTTTCGAATTCCTCCGTTTATTCGCCTTTCTTCTGGTGAAATAGCCATGTCAGCACGTCTTCATCTCGATAGGTTCTATCCCATGAGTTATGTCCCACGCCTTCATATTCGGTGTATTTCACCTTGCTGCCAACTTTTCCAAGTGCTGTCACCATATCTCGTGACCGCTTTGTCTTAACGGCCTTATCAGATCCACCATGGAACACCCATATTGGAACAGTCTTTATTACGCTCGCCATCTCGGTATCGCCACCTCCGCAAACTGGCATGGCTGCAGCAAAGATCTTTGGCATTCGCTGAACAATGTCCCATGTTCCAAATCCCCCCATGGAAAGGCCGGTAACATAAATTCGCTTATCGTCCACAGGCAGTGTCTTGATGGATTCATTAAGCAATTCGATCGTCAGTCGCATTGAATCTGATGGCTCGATTGGCATCTTATGGGAAAGATTCCCCCACGGTGTATTAACCCATTGCTCGCCGGCTAGACACTGGGGTGCAACTATGATTGAGGGAACATTCTTCCTCTTTGAATATGCCAGAAGGTCCTTAACACCGTGGATCAATTGTCTCTTGTTATCGTCCCCTCTTTCACCAGCGCCATGAAAAAAAAGAACGAATGGGTACTGCTTCTTGGGGTCAAGTTTTTCAGGGAGGTGTATTCTGTAGTTCAAGGACTTGCCCTTTGAGGACTTGTACAGCTTCGCATCAAAAGCGGCCTCTGCTTTTAAAGAAGTCGTGAAGCAAAATATTAGAGATGTCAAAACGACATAAAGTAACCGGCTGTAATTCATATATTATCTTTTCTTTAACGAACATTCAAGGCATGTCAACCGCTACTGGAAGCACTCTTTCGATTCTAGTTTCAGCTTTTCTTTACCTTCAGAATTCGGTTTCGAATCGATCGCAGGTTGATCAGCACCGCCCTCTTCACGGTTATACTTGATCCACTGTGTCGGCTTAGCTTTCGGTCCCTTACCTGTGGTCTTCAAGAAACTCTCGAGCGAAATGACCTTTACCTTTGAAAACAGGAGAATTGGCAAGCAGCAATGTCCACGGTTCGTATAGTATTCACCAGTAGAAGTTCGTATCAGGGATATATCGGGAAGACCGTCCTCAGCGTGCGCCGAGTGACTGGTCAAAAGAACCCAGCTTCCATCAGAAAATTTCAGATACCCTTTCTTCGGATGCATACTGAAAAAGCCATCTTTGTCCGGTCTCTCAGATTGATCTAAGTCGGCCTTACGGATTAAAAATGGATTTTCTACTGCGGTAAGTTGAGCATGCTTTGCCTCTAGCCAACTATCGGTGGTCTTCTTTTTTTCAGCCAACAGATCATCACCCGTGATGAAGCATATGAGAACTGTGAGTATTGTGATGGCTTTCATTCTTATCACGAAATTTCGAGGCCTTCCACCCACCACTGGGAGCACCTCTTCGATTCTAGTGGCTTATTACCCTCTGCGAACAACGCCTGGTGAAGGCCAATTACAAGAAACCACATTGCGGCTACATGGACTATTTTGCTCATTTCAGTCTAATCATCGATATACAACTTTTCTTCACCGTGCCAGACACCCTACGCCTGATCAAGGGCGCGTTCCAACTTCTTGGTCGATTGTTGAATGGTCATGACAGGTTGAACTTACAGCGGATCAGAAATAGGTCGTCGGCCTAGCTTTCCCCTTCAGTCGATCGCGCTGAAATCCAAGGTCAGAAAAACGTTAAGAACAAACGCCAACCAAAGGCTAGACAACACGCAAGCGCCGAACGCAAAACAGCGGGACCAATTAAAACACTTCCCTTGCGTATTCCAGAGAAAACAGGCGGCGGAAAAAAGACATAGAATCGTAGCGATGAGCTGGGTGACGTGGAAAAAAGACTGTGACCAACCGAGCCATTCAGCGAGAAAAATTGCAGGAGCACAAGCAAGTGCATAAATCCCGCTTCCCAGGAAGAGAGAATGTGCAATAGAAGCATTCCCTTTCTCGGAATCGGCTAAAGTAGATTTTGATTGATTCATATCGGCTAAAAGGTGTCTCTCGTATGTGAAATCAGTATGGAGCCGGGATGGAATCGTCGTGAAAATTTCTACTCAACGGCCCACTTTACGTTCGATCGCAAAACATACACTTTAACGTGCCGTCTATAATCTTTCGTCCGGCCGCGCTTGTAAGAGAACACGACCTGCTCGGGGAAAGATTCTTTAACTACATATTTAAGGCGATCCTGCCCAGAACCCTTCCAAGCGAAAAGAAGAACAATCTGCTTCTCAAAATCAACGGCCTTGGAAATCGCGGCAAGTGCTTCTTTATCGAAATACTTGGTCCCATTCTTAAGGGACTTCAGCACGACTGGTTTTGTTCTGGACGCACCCTTAAACACGGCTTCCTCAGCACGTAGATCCCTCAGCTCCGCGATTGGCTCATGATTTGCAGGAACTGCAAACAACCCACCCACGATTGTTAAAAAGGAAACGATGGCTATCAAATGTGTTTTCATCATGGCTAGGACACCTCAGGTTAACGATCCTTAGAATTTTCTGTAGAACAGTTTTATTCATCGGGGGCTGAATTTCACCCGGTTATTTTGGGATTCCGGGTAATCCCGATCACCGAGGTGATCTTTGGTCATACTCAATCATCTCCCGAGCCTAGGCGTGGCTAACAAGTCGATGATGGGAGTACAAGACTTCCTTTTTAAACTAACGAGGATCCTGCATTGACCGGAAATACTCCTAGTTGCTGCAGCGGAGAAACGGAGAGCTTAGGATCGAAGAAAGTAACATGAGGATGCGAGGGTCCGACCTGTAAGCTTGAAGCTGTCTAAGGCCCCTTCCAGTTATGTTTAGGATAACGACCCGCGAGATCTTTTTTCATCTGCGCAAATCCTCTCTCCCAAAATCCGGGCAGATCACTTGTCACCTGCCACGGCCTCTGGTTAGGTGCTAGAATCTTCGCCACTAACGGATGGCCGTTGGCTATCGTCGGTGTCTCCTTCACCCCGTAAAGTCGCTGGACTTTCTCCTCGAACCACGGGTCGTTACCAGCGGCATAAAACACCCTCGTATTTACTCCGTTTTCCAAAGTAATCTTCTCAGGCGCAAATGAATCCATGGCCTCGCGCTGCGGAACCGCTAACCAATCGTGCAGAACCCGCCACGGGTCGCGATCCTTCACCTCCTTGAAAGTTGTTGCCCCAGCGCAAATCTGCGCGATTGCCATCTCACGGTCCCCAGCATCAAACCCCGGGAACTCCAATTCCGGCATAGCCTTGCTCAAAAAAGCCAAGCGCGCAATCCACCGCTCAACCTTGGCATCCCACTTCTTTAAAGCCAAATCGCCCGCGATTACCCGCCCCGCCAGAAGCTCGCCCGCCAAGTTAGGATCCACTTCCCCGCCCCGCTTTTCCTCTAGCACCAAACCACGAAAGGTCTGTTGCTTTACCGCCACCACCCGGCGTGAGACTTCATCAAAAATAACGTTTTCCGAATCACTGACTTCTCCGGCTGGAATCCAATCTTCCGAGACCTCAACGCCCCGTGACAAAGTCACCGAGCGCTCCCTGCCTTCCACCTCAATCATGTCGACTGCCAAAAACAAAGGCGCATTTCGCACTGCCGATTTCGGATGTAACTTTCCTTTGCGACCGCCCACCACGTGGCACACTGCGCTTCCTTGATCTCGCCTCACCGCCAAGCGATCACCAAACGCAACCAGCATTGCCTTGGCGCAAGCTTCGCCACGCTGACGAAAATCCGGCTCTTTGATCCGGGCACCCCGCTTTTGTGAAAGTCGCCCTAGCTGCTGGAAATTCTTCCACGTCTCCCGAGCCCCTCTCGCCAGCACCCCAAGCCCCTCGCATTCACGCGGCCGAAAATCGACATTCTTCGCCGCCATCATCGCCAACCATTCCGCTCCAAAATCATTCCGCCAACCCGGCTCTCCCTCCAGGAATTCGGCCCACATCTTCCCCCGTCCCCCTTTCTTGAAAACCCCCTCTCCTTGCACCGCAGCCGCCACAAATAAGACCTCACCCAGACAATCCCTTCCCTGAAGCACGAGAGAGGCCAAACGGGGATGCAGAGGTAGCGCCGCCATCTGTTTTCCCACCTTCGTTAACCGGCCATCCGAATCCAAAGCACCAAGCCAAGTCAGAAGCTTTTCCGCATCAAGCCGGCGCTCGGCCTCAGGCTGAGATAACCAACGAAAACCCGAGATTTTATTCACTCCCAAACGTTTCAAGAAAAGGATCGCCTCGGCCAAATCCACCCGCCGCACCTCCGGCTTTTCAAACTCCGCCCGATTCCGGTGATCACTCTCGCTCCACAAACGGACACAGCGACCCGGCCCCGTACGACCCGCACGACCCGCACGTTGATCGGCCGCCGCTCGCGCGATCTTGACCACGCGCAACGAATCAAATCCGCGCGCAACATCGTAACTCGATTGACGAACCAAACCGGAATCGACGACCACCTTCACCCCCTCAATTGTCACCGAAGTCTCGGCCACATTGGTCGCCAGAATAATGCGCCTAGACCCGTCAACTTTCAGAGCACCCTGCTGTGCCGCCGGACTGAGTGCCGAGTAAAGCGGACAAATTTCCCACCCCTTCAGTGCCGCCGCATTTTCGAGAAGGCTCTGCGATTTCCGGATCTCATACATCCCCGGCAGGAACACTAGAATACGATCGCCCTCGATCAAGTCACGTGCCTCCGCTTTCACTGCCGCTGCCACCCGATCCCAAACTTCTTCGTGGCGATTCAGACCTCTTCTACCCACCGGCCCTCCTCCCCGGTGCTCGATCTCAACCGGGAACATCCGCCCACCGGCTTCCACCAATTGGCAAGGCTCCAAGTAATCTTTTAAACCACCCGTTTCAAGAGTCGCCGACATCACGACCACCCGCAAATCTGGCCGAACACTTTCCTGAAGATCCAGCACACGTGCGAGTGAGAGATCAGAAGAAAGTCTCCGCTCATGGAATTCATCAAAAACGACCGCTCCAACTCCCGAGAGCTCGGGGTCATCCAGTAACATTCGCTGCAAAACCCCATCGGTTACAAAGAGAATTTCGGTCTCCGGACCAGATTGATTCTCAAAGCGAACCGCATAACCTACTCCTTTCCCCAGCGGAGTTCCCATTTGTTTGGCCACAAATTCCGCCAACAACCTCGCCGCCATCCGCCTCGGTTGAACCACAATAACCTGCCCCTCGCACTCGCCTCGAACCATTCCCGGAACAGTGGTCGATTTTCCTGACCCTGTTGGGGCCTTGAGTAAAAGCCGCCCCTGATCAACCGCCACCGAAGCGCGAATCTCCTTCTCGACTTCGTTTACCGGCAAGCTCACAACACAAGAAAAACACTCGCAGCCCACATTCGCACGTCAGATTTTTTGAAATGTCGATGCAACATCTCGCGTTTCATCTCTTGCCTATCCAGCTAATCCCCCATACCCTTTCTACATGAATACAATCATTGCTTTCCTCGGCCCCATTGGAGGTCCCGAAATGTTTCTTATCTTTATGGTTCTCCTCCTTCTTTTTGGAGCCAAGAAACTTCCACAACTCGCCCGAGGAATTGGTAAGAGTGTCGGTGAATTCCGAAAAGCCCGCGAAGAGTTTGAAGATGAAATCAGAAAGGGAGGCGAAGAGCTTGATAACGAGGTCAAAAAATCGGATGACGATAAAGTCTCTAAAGCTCCTGGCGCTGAGCCAAGGACTGAATCATGAAACAACTTGATAAAATTATTTTTAAAAACGCTCCGCGAATCCTTCTCGGGGCGTTTTTTCTGTGCAGCTCCTGCGAAGAGAATGCCACACCCGAAAAGCCTGCTGCTAAGGATCCCAATCCAGTTGAGCATTCCACTCCTGAAAATACTCCAGAGACCCTAATTCAAAAACCACTCACTGCTCCGGAAAGATCAAAAGAAGCAGCCGCTGAAACTGCGGAAGGGATCCGTTTCATGGCCTATAACATAGAAAATTATTTGACCATGACCCGCTACATAAAGGGCGGAGACAAGGTCAGTTCTCCAAAAGACCCCGAAGAAGTCGCAGCCCTTGTCAAAATCATCGTAGGCGAAAACCCCGACATTCTTGGTATCTGTGAAATCGGAACCGAAGCTGATCTTAAAGACCTCCAAACCCGACTCAAAACCGCTGGCCTTGACCTTCCCCATTACGTTCACACTGGAGGCATCGACTCGACCCGCCGACTCGGAATTCTTTCCGCTTTCCCTATCGCTGGCAATCACTCCAAGCAGGAGCTGGTCTATGAAATTAATGGCCACGAAAGAATGATGGGACGTGGTATTCTGGACGTCACGATCGACCTACCCGGCGGCATGACCCACTTCATCGGCCTTCACTTGAAATCAAAGCGGGAGCTCGAAGACTTTGATCAAGCGGAGATACGCCTCAACGAAGCCCGCCTCGCTCGCGAGCATTGCGATGCTATTTTTGCTGAGGATGCGAACGCCCGAATCGTTCTTTACGGAGATATGAACGATACCCGTAAGACCCCCCCTCTCTTCATGCTCATGGGAAAATACAAGAGCGATACTTACATGGGAGACGTTTTTGCCAAAGACTCACGGGAGCACCTTTGGACACACTTTTGGTCATACCAACAACAATACGCCCGCTTCGACTGGGTCATGATCTCGCCTGCGGTTTATCCAGATGTGGATAAGGAGAACTCCTACATCGCCGATCCCGAGATTTGGAATGACGCCTCTGACCACCGCGCGGTTGTCGTCACCTTGAAAAAGTAGTTCAAGCGCCTTTCTTGCTGTTGTCCCGCCTCTTGAGACAACGATGTGAAGAATGACTGATTCTATTTCCCGCCAATCCAAGCAATCGCCCCCGGCACGATTCTTCGCCAACCGAGAGCCCGCACGAGATTTGCAAGCGCCTCACCTTCTGAACGGCGGGCCACCAAGGCTGTCTCTTCCAACATATCGGCAACAGTTCCTGCGGCTGCTCTCTCAACCGGCAGGGTAAACCACAAAAACGCAGTCGCTAACCCAAGGGATGCCGCAACTACCCCTAGGCACAAAGTTGGGGATAGCCTGCCGATCACCATCGCAAAGGCCATCACAATCATCGTGAAGGCCGGCATCGCCGAGCCAAATTTCACGGCCCACTTTCGCCAGCCCACCACCTTTTCTTGTCGACGGGCCATCAGGACTAAACCCGCCAAAATTCCTGCTTCTGCGACATCACGAGCTTTTTTGGATCGAGAAAGCGATGGCGAAACAACCAAACGAGTCGGCCCTAAAACCATGAAAAGCCGCTTTTTCACCTGAATCTCAACATCTCCGGCCTTTCCCTTTTTTAGAATCCGCTCAACCATTTCATGAGCGGTAATCGACATCTCGGCTCCACCCGCTTTGCGAACGATCCTGTCGCTCAGAAACTTCCGGGCAACAAATGAAACGAAAACGGGGATCAGCCCCATGAGAAGAAGAAGTTTGGCCATCGCTTGTTATTAAATACCTTCACCTTATATTCGCGAATTTTGAATTTCATTTTTCACCTTTTCCTCCAGACTCCGCCTCAGCCCTAAAAACACCAAGCTATGGCAGAAGATACAGAAGGACCAAAGACCGAGGTCGCACCCCCATCATCATCCAACCAAAACATTATTATGGGGATCGTCATGGGCGCCGCTGTCCTACTTCTCCTCCTCTTGGTGATCACCAAGAAATTTAATACAAGCGGAAGTAATATCGCGGATCCTGCGGTTGCCGAACTCCGTAAAGAGCTCGACGCGCAAAAGAAAAAAAGCGACCAGCTACGCTTTGCCGGAATCTCAGCAGACCCGCAGGCTCTCGTCTCTCAGATTAAGAATGACACCGAGGCCCTCGCTCGCCTTGTAAACTCGAGTGCCAGTGACGCGGCAGTCCTCAGAGCAGCCCAAGCTGATGCCTCCGTTCTTGCTGCTACGAATTCCGAACTTCGGATAGAAAGGGACCAATATCGCATCGATGCCAATCGCGCAGTGAAACTCCAAGGCCAACTTGAACTAGCCCGTCAAGAATCCACCGGAATGATTAGCAAAAGCGAATATGACCAGCTTAGGACCAAACTAGATGCCGCTATGGCCGAAAACAAGAATCTGCGCAATCAGATATCTGAAATGCAAAATGACAAATAAGGAACCACGCATTCCTTCAGCAGAAAATAGCCTGAAAAGCAAAAACCACTCAGTCGAGCCTGTCCACCCAGAAAAGGCTCACGCTAAAACCGCTCAGACAAATTTTATCTAGTCCCTTCGAGCTTCGAAATTTAAGCCTGACCAAGAGGTTTGACTCATAGAGGTCATCATTTTCTGGAAAAAAGCCGTCCGAGCGCAGGAGATCGCACACGGACGGCTTGGCTATTTCAAGGCGTTTTCCAAACGCTATTTTTCAATAACGACGGGACCTTCCGGAATGACTGAGAGCGCTGTTTCAGTTGAACAGCAGCTAGCCAATCCGAGAACAATGAATCCCAGTGCGAGGGTAGTTATCAGTTTTTTCATAAGAGTTGTTTTTAGTGACACGCTCCGAGCATTCAATACGCTCTCGAGAACTCAATGTTTCATCGTGCCAGTATTGAATAACAGCCAGTTCTCCGGCCTCACCAGCATACGTGATCGTATAAAAGTATTTTTCATCTGAAGGTCGTGCGCTCTTTGTGATTTCCTTGACCACGCCTTTTGCAGTCTCGCCATCAACTAACTTCCTTACCTCTATGGGGAGATCGTCAATCAAGATGACCTGCGGCGGCAGATATTTCTGCGAAAAGATACCAAGTCCGCCAGTCCTCATACCTCCATTTCCGCATCCTGAAATCAATCCAATGGCAAACGATCCGAAAGCAAGATTTGCTATCATTTTTTTCATTTTTTATAAGAGTGGTTTTTAGTCACGCGCCCGAATCATGGGAGCCTCTGCAAATGGTCGCGCTCCTTGCCGCGCCCGAATTTCAGTCCCAGGCTCCTTCCCTTTTTCCGTGAAAAGAGCTAAACCGACAACCCCAACATTGCGAGTTCGTCCATG
>JAQWSX010000002.1 GCA_029242935.1 Akkermansiaceae bacterium | reverse complement strand
TTTTGAGCGGTTTGAAGGGTGTCGATTTCATCCAGGCTTTTGTCGCGGCGGATCGCTTTGATCCGCGGGAATCGCAAGGCAAGGCCAGAATCGTGGCGCTTTGAAGGGCGAATCTTGTCAAAGGCAATTTCCAGCACGATGGTCGGTTCGACTTTAACGACCCGTCGTGAGATTCTTTCAATCGTGGTCTTTTGGAAATGATCGGTGAGATCTTCAATTTCATCGTCGGTGAGGCCGGAGTAGGCTTTTCCCAACGTGCAAAGTTCGCCGGATTCTGTGTCCCTCACCGCGAAGGTGTAATCGGATAAAACTCCCGCCCGTTTCCCATGTCCTTGCTGGGCCGCGATGACGACACAATCAAGAGTCGGCATCACACCTTTGAGCTTCTTCCATGACTGCCCTCGTCGACCCGGTTGATAATTCGATGAAGAATTTTTTGCGATGAGCCCTTCGTTGTCATCGGACATTGCTTTTTTGAATTCTCGCTCCAAGGCTTCGATGTCAGCTCCCTCGGGACGAATGAGAGGCACTGATGTAAAGGGGGCGGAAAGTTCCAGCGATTCTAGGGCTTGCCGGCGTTCTTCCAAAGGAGCATCAATGAGTGCTTTTCGCGAATAAAGACAATCGAAGGCCATAAATTTTACCGGGATGGCCGCTCCGAGAAAGAGATCACCCTGAACTTTTTTTCGACCGCGTCGTTTTTGGAGGTCGAAGAAAGTGAGCCTTTTGCCTTCGGCATAGGCGATGAGTTCGCCGTCTAGAAGACACGGGGGAAGAGCACGCGCAGCCTCAAGAATCTCGGAAAATTCATCATCGAGTGAGCGAAGATCACGAGAAAAAAGATGAGCCCCATCCGGAGTAACATGGAGTTGACTCCGAATTCCATCGTACTTCGGCTCCAGCCAGAGCGGAATCTCCTTGCTATCGTGCCATTTGATAATGTCTTCCGCAGTTTCAGTGGGGGAAGCCAGCATTGGTTTAATGGGGGTCCCGGGCCGCAGTTGGATCTTATCAAGGGTTTTGTTTTTTGCTGCGATGGCTACTTCACCAAGGTCACCGGTGAGCATCGCGGCGTAGCGAATATCTAACTGTGATGCACCGAAAGCTTGGGCCACAGCTTCTTCGTAAAGCCCTTCCTTGGCTCCGGCACGGAGTCCGCCGGTGAGGAGACGGACCATGGTCTCACCCTCGGCCGGATGGCATTGGCGAAGACAGCATGAGAGGAGTTGGGTTTTGGCAAGGGAGCCATTAGCTCTCCGTAGTTGGTCGAAATACGTAGCAACTTCTTTGAAGGAATGGGCAAGAGGATTAAGTGGTGCTTCTTCCAAAAGAAGTCTCGCAGTGCGAGCGGAGTCATTTTGGCTGGCAGAGACGGTTTTGTATTTAGCGATAGGGAAGCCGGTGACTTCAAGGAGAGCCTGCCGGATCATGGCATTGCCGAGATGAGTGATACCGGATCCGCTGAGCCAGCGAGTAACGAGCGGAAGTTCTTCGTTGGTGCGATCTTTTAGGAAGGCCGAGAGAAGTTCGATCTTCTTGAGTCGGGAGGCGGTAGTGGTGAGTGATTCGAGGAGTTCGCTGAGATCACGAAGGTCGGAGGAAGGTCGTGGAAGGTCGTTTTTGAGCGAGGTTTCGGGAGAAGTAGGTTCCAGGAGTTCGAGTTGGTCGTCGCCATAAATCGACCATGCTTCGATGCCCTTGGCCCGGAGATCACGGGCGAATTCGCGGGTGCTACCGTGTAGGGTATAAACTAGGGAAGGGGAGACTTTTTCGACTGCCTCGAAGAGGCCAGGGTAATCGGCGTGATCGGAAAGCGGGAAGACTTGATCAACTTGATAGCGATATTGCGAACCGGGGGTGAGGGCCCATCCGCTGAGCATGGCGGTGCGACGTTTTTTGTGACTGCGAATCGTGCGCGCGCGCACCGCATTGGGCGGCGCGATAACGGCAACACCAGCCGGGATGCTTTTCTCTAGGAGAACAGGCTCAGGCAAATCGACTGCGATATCGCGGCAGGCTTGCGTCATTTCGAAAACCGTTTTGTGAACGACGGTTTCGATTCCGGCGTTGTGGAGAATGGCGAGAGCTTCCTGGGCCTTACCCAGCGAATAAGCAAAGAAGACAGGCGTTTCCCCGTCGTCGAGAGTCTCACGAGCGAAGCGGAAGATATCCTTTTCAATCTCATCGGTTGGTGGAAAAACGAATTGTGGCCGCCCAAAGGTGGTTTCCATGATGAGGATATCTGACTTGGGGAAATCCGCAATTTCAGCGGTGCGAGAAGAGCGGGTCTTAAAGTCGCCGGTATAAAGGATCGATTGATCCGGGCACTCGATTCGAATCATGGCCGAACCTGTGATGTGGCCAGCGGGATGGAGGGTGATGTGGTGGTCGTTAATAATTCGTTGCTCGCCCCAATCGAGCGCTTCGATTGTCGAGGCTTTGACGCCATAGCGTTTGACGAGAATGTGGCCGGTGGCGGGTGAGCAAAGCACGCGTTGGTGTCGCGCAAAATGATCGGCGTGCCCGTGCGAGACGAAGGCAAAGGGCCTTGGCCGATGCGGATCGAGCCACATTTCCAGATCAGGAAAGTGGAGCGATTTAGGGTCAAAGATCAGGGACACGCCAGACAGTAAGACGGAGCCTTTGATTTGCGAATGGGAAGTTGCTTGATACAGTCGCCCTGATGATCATTCGCGATGCCACTGAATCCGATCTTCCTGCGATCGTTGCGATTTACAACGAGTCGATTTCAGGCGGAAAGGCGACCGCTGACTTGGTGGCGGTAACAGTGGAGGAGCGATGGACTTGGTTTCAGGAATTTGACCCGGACCGGCGGCCGTGCTGGGTCGCAGAGAATGAGGGCAAGGTGGTCGCGTGCGTTTATCTCCGGTCATTTTACGCCGGTCGCCCGGCTTATGACAAAACGGCTGAGATCAGCATCTATATTTCCGCAAGCCATCAGGGGCGGGGGCTTGGAACCCGCCTCAAGAAAAAAATGATCACGGAGTGTCCGCGGCTGGGTGTGGAGAATCTCCTAAGCTTTTACTTCGATCACAATGAGGCCACGCGTCGGGTGAACGAAAAATTGGGCTTCAAAGATTCGGCCCATTTAAAGGAAATTGCCGAGATGTTTGGTGAAAAGCGAGGCCTGGTTATTGCGATTCTTCGCGTGGGATCCAACCCATGAACTTTTTGAAAGCTGGCTCTAGATAGTGCATTGCGCCAGCCCGAGTAAGGTGGTCTTCATCGCGATAGTAGGATCGGTCAGCGTAAATTTTGAGCTGATCACGATCCCGGAAAAAGAATTGGCTGCTCGCATCAATGACCCTGACATTTTCGGTGATTTGATTTTTGAGGAGATTCATCGTCCGCCCCTGCCGTTTTAAAAATTCATCTTTGGTGGTCGTGAATTGGGGGATTTTTAATACGCCGGAGAAACGCTTCATGGTATAAAATCGGGAGGCAGTCCGGCTTTCGTTGCTTTCTGGGACCTGTTGGAAAATGACGAGCTCAATCCCGTGAACCGCAAGTCTCACTCCCATCGCCCTGATTTGTCGAGCGAGGGCGCTACTCGCCTCTTTAAAAGTGGGCTTGGAAATCATGGAGTCGACTAACATGGTGGTGAATCGGACACTCTCGGGTTCACCAACCATTTCCGCCTCATTGTAACCTTCGCAACGCGCCACCCATCGTCCCACGAGGAAGACGGCCTTTGGTTTCAAGTTGATAATTTCAGCGAGCACCCTTTCATTCAAAGCGACCATTTCCGCAGCTGATGCTTCACTCATATCAGCAAACCAGAGACCCGTCACGGGAGGCGTTCCATTATTGAGATAAGCGTGGCCTTTGAGCTTAAAATCTAGCGCCACTGCATTGACAGCGGGCGATGCCGAAGCGCCATGGCTATCGCCCCATAAGACAAAATCCACCGGCCCGTCATCCTGAAAACCGATGGGAATGGCCTCACTTTTGGCACTCGTATATTCGGCCCCATTCCATGCGATATCGGAAATGATGAGCCTAAGTTCCGCAGGCACCCTTGAAGGAAATCCGCCGCTAGATTTAATCGAAAGGGCGATTGCAAAAAGAGCCACTGCCGATGTGATTCCGGAGGCCAAGGCTCGCCGCCGAGTAGCCAAAAGCAAACCCGATCGGAAGGGCATCTCGACCCATCGCCAGGAAAAGTATCCGGCCAAAAGTGATGCACCCAGTAGCGAAATCTTCCAGGTGAGCGTTAGCTCAAGCACCATCTCGCGAGCAAAGACCACAAACGGCCAGTGCCAGAGGTAGAGCGAGTAAGAGATGAGGCCAACTTTAACCAAAGCTCTCCAGCCCAGCAATTTGCCAATTTTTGTTCCGCCTCCGGTCCAAATAATAAGGACTGCTCCAAGAACCGGGGGAAGGGCGGCAGGGCCAGGAAAAGCGGTTTGCCGGTCAAAAAAGAACATGGGAGCTAGCACCAGCACGAAACCCACCCCGGCCCAAGCTTCATCGCGGAGAGAGCGCATGGTCTTCTGAGGCAGAGTCGCCAGGAGCGCTCCCGCGAGGAGTTCCCAGCCACGGGCAGGAAGAAGAAAAAAGGCTGCCATAGAATCGCCGGCGACTTCAATCCAGCTCCAGCCGAAGGAAATCAACGCTGCGCTCGTAAAAACCAGAGTGAGCCGTTGGGGGGCCCGCTTCCACACGAAGAAAACAATAAGGGGGAAGATCAGATAGAATTGTTCCTCAACCGAAAGCGACCAAGTGTGGAGGAGTGGTTCAAAGTCGGATTTCTCAGCAAAATATCCCTGATCACGAGTGAAGTAGCAATTCGAGGCCATGACCAAATGGGCCATCGCGCTTCGAGCCAACGAGGCATAGCGCTCCGGAGTTTGTAGGAATCCGCCGATTAGAAGAGTGCCCACCACCATCGCAATCGCGGCCGGAGCGATTCGGCGAACTCTCCGCGCCCAGAAATCCACGAGAGAGAATCGATCTTCGCGGAGTTGTCGGAGGAGAATTCCCGTAATGAGATAGCCCGAAATGACAAAGAAGACGTCGACGCCCACAAAACCACCAGGAAATCCCAGCTCGAGGTGGAACAAAACCACTCCGATCACCGAAACAGCGCGGAGGCCATCGATTTCCGGGCGGTAGTGCTTAACCATCATCCACCCAATCCCTGACCTCCAAAAGCCATAGACTCAACCTAAAATCATTCTTAACAAAGGTTGTTCACAACAATAACCCTGATTCTTTCAGATATTGCGGATTAATGAAGCTCCCGCCAACACTAAGATATCGAAACATAACTCTATGAAAAAAGTCCATATTGTCCTGTCCGCTTGAAATGCCTTCGCCCTCGCAGTTTGTTCTCACACCGCTTGACCCTGCTGTGAAAAGAGGGAGCCGAACAACGGCCGCTCTGAAAGCAGATGCAAAAATTACCCTGCTAAGGAGGCCTTATTTGCGAAACAGCAATTCCCATCAAACGGTTCGTCTTCACAAAGGGTCGGGCTTTTTTGCATCTTAAGCCCCTGAAAAAGCGATCCCTCTTTACAAAACCCCGCCCCCTTGGCAGATACACGAAGTTTTAGCCCCACCGCTTTAAAAAATGCCGAAGGATACCAGCATCAAAAAAATTCTCGTCGTAGGAGCAGGCCCCATTGTCATCGGACAAGGATGTGAATTTGACTACTCCGGCACACAAGCTTGCAAGGCGCTCCGCGAAGAAGGTTACGAGGTCGTTTTAGTAAACTCCAATCCAGCCACCATCATGACCGATCCGCAGTTTGCCGAGCGGACCTACATCGAGCCGATCACGCCTGATGTCATTGAGAAGATTATTATCAAAGAGAAGCCTGACGCTCTTCTTCCCACCCTTGGGGGCCAGACCGCACTCAACGTTTCCATGGATCTCTTCCATGCCGGCACGCTAGACAAGCTCGGCGTCAAAATGATCGGGGCTAACGCTGACGCCATTGACAAAGGTGAAAACCGACAACGGTTTAAAGACGCTATGATCAAGATTGGTCTCGATCTTCCAAACTCCGGCGTAGCCCACTCCATGGAGGAAGCCAAAATCATCGCGGATGAAATTGGCTCTATGCCCCTTGTCATTCGGCCCGCCTTCACTCTCGGTGGAACCGGTGGTGGCATCGCCTACAACAAGGAGGAATTCGAAATGATCGTTCACCGCGGTCTCGACCTCTCGCCCACCACCGAAGTGCTCGTCGAGGAATGCCTTCTCGGTTGGAAAGAATACGAAATGGAAGTCATGCGTGACCACGCCGACAACTGCGTTGTCATTTGCTCCATCGAAAACCTTGACCCTATGGGTGTTCACACCGGTGACTCGATTACGGTGGCCCCCGCGCAGACTCTTTCGGATCGCGAATACCAGATCATGCGCGATGCAAGCTTCGCTGTGATTCGTGAAATCGGCGTTGAAACTGGCGGCTCAAATATTCAATTCTCCGTCGATCCCAAGACTGGCCGTTGCATTGTAATTGAAATGAACCCGCGCGTCAGCCGCTCTTCTGCACTCGCCTCAAAAGCCACTGGATTCCCAATCGCTAAAATTGCAGCTAAGCTTGCTGTCGGATATACTCTCGACGAGCTCCCAAATGACATCACTCGCGAGACTCCGGCCTCATTCGAGCCAACCATCGACTACGTCGTCACCAAGGTTCCTCGCTTCACTTTCGAGAAATTTCCCACTGCTGATCCCGTCCTCACTACCTCTATGAAGGCCGTTGGAGAAGCCATGTCAATCGGCCGGACTTTTAAAGAATCACTCCAAAAATCACTCCGTTCGCTCGAAACTGGGCGTTTTGGTTTTGGATTCGACGGCAAGGACCCCGAAGCCTCACGCGAGCAAGTGGAACGCAAACTCCATGTCCCAAATGCTGAGCGTATCTTCTGGCTCAAAGTCGCCTTCGAGCAAGGCTGGACGATCGAAGAAATCTTCGATGCCACTCAAATCGACCCATGGTTCCTTGAGAACATGCGTATTATTGTTGAGGAAGGAAAAGACCTCTCCAACCTCGATTTAAGGACCGCAAAAAAGCTTGGATTTTCCGATGTCCAGATTGCCCACGCTCGCGGAACCAGCCAAGACGAAGTCAGAGCTGCGCGTAAGGAAAAAGGCATTATTCCAACTTACCGCCTCGTGGACACCTGCGCCGCCGAGTTTGAAGCCGCCACTCCTTATTACTACTCAACTTACGGTGACGAAAACGAAGCCCGCGAAACCGACAAAAAGAGAA
>JAQWSX010000213.1 GCA_029242935.1 Akkermansiaceae bacterium | reverse complement strand
CTTCGCTAGATTTCTTTGCGAATAATTTTGTTCGAGATTTCACCCTTTTGAATGGAGGGAACGCGGCTAACATCAATGGTGACGATGCTATTGAGCTCTTCAATGGAGGAGCTGTTGTTGATATCTTCGGCGATATCGATGTCGATGGCAGCGGTAAAGATTGGGAATACAAAGATGGCTTCGCACAGCGGATCGGAGGAACTCCGGGAGCTTTTGATCTGGCAAATTACTCAATTAATAATGGATTTTTTGATGGTATGAACGAAGCACAGCATGTTGCAGTCTTCGCGGGAGCGGGATTCACTCCTGTTCCAGAGCCGTCTTCAGTCCTGCTTCTCGGGCTTGCCGGGCTTGGTTTATTACGTCGACGCCGTTAGGTCGTCTCCCTTTCTATTTCATAAGAGCCGCCTCAATCGAAGGCGGCTCTTTTTTTGTTCTGTTGGAAGAGGGAAGAAGTCTATTTGCCCTTGAGTTTTTGAACATAGGCGTCGATGGCGCGACCAATCCGAACGCGGTAGTAAGCACTCTCAACAAAGTCTTCAATTAGAACCCGAGCGACGAGAGCTGGACCTTCTGAGCCTTCCAATTTTCCATTCAAAACCTCAGCAAGATATTCCTGCTTCTTGTTCGGCGGAGCTTGCTGGCGAAAAGATCTGACGAGGTTCGCGATGAAAGCATTACGGGATTCGGGGGTGGTAAGAATATCAATCGCTCCGATTTTTTTACCGTCTTGTTCCAGTCGCTCGGCGGTTTTTGCCATAGCTTGATCGAGAAATTTGAAGAAGAAATCATTGTTGATGAATCCAGCTTTGTTCAGTGGCTCCTGCTCCAAGAAGTCAATGAATTGATCTTCAATGGACAACAGGTAGGTGCGCATTGAGTCGGCGACTTTTTTGTTGCGTGAAGCGTTATCGATGAGTTCTTGAAGAACCTGCCGTGTGAAATTTTGGTTCATCCCGGAGGTGCTAAGGTCCTGGCGCTTAGTGGTTGCCATATCGATGTTGAATCGGGAAGAGATGGCTTTTTCACCGGGATTTTTCTTCCATGTTGTTCGCTTTAACGAGCGTGTTTGCTCAGCGGATGTGATAACTTGTGAGGTGATGACGCCGGTCGTAGCTTCGAAGGTGACCTGCCCAAGTTCGTCGAGATCGATAATGACCTCGTCATTTGTTTTGCTAACGAGTTCCTTACTTTTACCCAAAAGTCCGGTTCCTCCGGTGGTGTAGCCGATGCCTAAGTTGATGCTCGTCTTGTCCAAATAGGAATCTGGTTTGATCCGTAATGGAACACCGTCCCCTGCATCTTGGTCCATAATCTCAACAAGCTTTCTGAATCGTTTCACCAGTTTTCCGAATCCTTCGAAGATAATCTTTTCATCGCCGGACTGAAGGAGATATTTGCCGTCCGCGGTGGTCCATTGCTGGCCTTGCTGCATAAGCTTGCCCTTTTCGTCTTTGAATTCGGACATGAGGTAGGACCAGCCGGATTCGAAATCGACGCCAATCTCGATGGTGCCGGTTTGGCCTTTACTAGATTTCACCTCGTAGGTTGTCTGGTATCCTTCCAGCTTGCGGTGGCTGGCTACGAGCGCATTTAGTGTCTCATTCAATTCATTGGCGGGAGCCACTTGGCAGACAACAAAAGCAAATGGAATCAGACATTTTGGAAAGGACATGGGCGGAGATAACCATGACCCATTGCCTGAGCGAGTCAAAAGAAGATCCCGGCGGTTTTCGAATGCTTTGTTAGTTTGACTTGGCGGAATGGATTTGAAGGTCAATTTAAGATTGCCTCATCTTCAAGGAATCTGTATTTGCCTTGCCAACTGTTATTTCTCCATGGAATTTTTGCTTGAGCGTCCAGTCCTTGTCCTTAATCGGCTGTGGCAGCCGGTTCACACTTGCTCGGTAAAGCGAGCGTTGAAACTTCTTTGCCTAGGCCATGCTCAGGTGGTGCAGACAGAGGGGGAATGTCGCTACCAAACCCACGATATCGGATCTTGGGTGGAGTATTCAGGCGAGCAAAGAGAGTCGACGGCTGCTGAATTGGTCCACTCCGTCAAGGTGGCTTTGCGGGTTCCCAAAATCATTGTTTTGGCGCTTTATGATCGTGTTCCTCGCAAGGAGGTGAAGTTCACACGGCAGAACGTTTTTCTTCGTGACAAACACACCTGTCAATATTGCGCCGAGATTTTTTCGGAGGCCGAGTTGAATCTTGATCACGTCATGCCGAGAGACAAAGGCGGGAAAACGACGTGGGATAACATCGTGACCTCATGCATTCCCTGTAACACACGGAAGGCTAACCGCTTACCACGTGAGATTGGAATGCAACTTCTCAACGAGCCGCGCGCGCCAAAATGGAGACCGCTTTTTGGCTTTCGAAAGCAGGCGAGCGAGCAGGTTTGGCAGGAATTCATCTCGCCGGACCGGAAGAATGTCAGCCTTGGCGCGTAATCGCTGGTCCTTTGGCGTATTTTCTGGTATTTTGCTTTAGTGAACTTTCCAAATGAAGCTGGCGGAGTGATCCTGTGGTTACAGGTTGTTCTCGGTTTTGTGGGCCTTTTGGTCATGGTGGAGCGAATGGTCTTTTTTCAGCATGCCCGGACCAAGGTGGCTGATTTGCTATTGGGAATCACCAATCACGTCCGCAAAAAATCCTATGCGGAGGCTTTGCACGAGGCGTCACGGGCGCGGGGCCCGGAAGCGCGCGTCATTCACTCGATTTTAATGCGCCATCATTTGGACCGGACAAACCTCCGTGAGATTGCACAAGAAGCTGGTCAGTTGGAAGTGCCACGAATCGAGCGCTACATGAGGGTGTTGCTCGGGGTGGCGATGCTAGCTCCAATGCTGGGAATGTTCGGCACGGTTCTCGGCTTGATTGAAGTTTTCATGAAGGTGGGCGCAGCTGATTCGGCGGTGGCCCAGGCGGCTTTAGCGGGTGGCATGTTTCAGAGCTTGGTCTCCACAGCGGTTGGACTGGCACTCGCGATTCCTTCCTATCTCGTCTATCTCTATCTTTATGGGAAGGCGCAACGAATGCTGCACCGTCTCGAGAGAGCTGGAATTGAGACCGTCAATATTGTGTGCGACAGCCGTGAACATGATCGGATCGTTTCTTTTCGCGATAGTTTGGAGCAGCAGGCTAAGAACTTGGAACCAAAGTCCAAGAAACCATCGGTGGGACCAAAGGTTACCGAGAAGAAAGACTCCTGAATTATGCAGCTCAAGATGTCATTGCCTGAGCGTCCCGGGTGGATTTTCGTAATTCCGGGTTTCGATTTTATCGCCTTGCTCCTCGCGTTGGTGATGTTCACCGGGGTGGTGGCGAAGGAAAGCTACGTTGAGATCAAGCTACCGCCTTCCGAGTTTCGGGGTGTCCGTCTGGGTGATGAAAACCCAGTGGTAGTAATGCTAAAAGGCACAGCGACGGGCCCGGTTTATTATGTGGAAGGAGTTAAAGTGCCCGAGGCTTCCCTCGGGGGGCTTGTTTTGGAGTCCGCCGAGAAGCGGGGAACCAAGGCGGTGGCAATTAAAGTGGATTCCGAAGCGACGATGGCGGAACGTCAGATTCTGATCAACACGATTGCTAAGCTTAACGGGATACGGATTTTTGAAGGCTATCGCCGGGAGGACCGGCTGGATGAGGCTCCTTGAGTAATGTTTTGGCGTTATCGGAAAGTTCTACGTGACCGGGCTGCCGGAATGGTTTTTGACTGGCGTCGGGGACATGGTTCCTCGTATCGCGTGCTTATCGCCTTCGTGGTGTCGGTGGCGTTTTGGGGTGGGATGTATGGGTTTCTTGAAGTGCGTGAAGCTACGTCGATGGAGCTCGAGCAAAATGAGATTGATGTCGCGGTGGTAGATTTAGATGCGGAGCAAAACCGTTGGTTGGCCGAGTTAATTGATCGGAAAACGCTTTTTCAGCAGAGGTGGAATGTCAATGATTCCACTGTGATTGACCATGTTGTCGAGGAGGCGATGGCCGCTACCTTCCCTCGTGGTTATGATCCAACTTTGCGCCAGATTTCACTTCCTCAGCCCGAGGCGAAGTTGGCAAACCTCCCTGGGATGGGACCGGATGTTCTTCCTAGGCCGGACGCCGTGTCATCAGTAAGGTATGCGAGCGAAAAGGGAAATTGGAGAATCGAGGTCAAGATCATCGAGGGCCCCGATGGGTTGAAGCCCTTCGGGTTTCCTTTCGAGTGGCCACAGGATCCTAAGTTGATGAGCGAGGGAGAAATTTGGTCGATTGTTTTAACCGCAGACTGGCGTGGGAGCGTCGTTGCGGTTGAGGGTTGGTGGGAAAAAGCGAATGACGTCCGAACTCAACCGGTTTTGGACAGGCTGCGAAGCGCAATGATAGAGCCCGTAGCTAAAAAAGGATCATTGCGAACTTGGAGGCTTGAAGCAGAAGTTGTGAACCGACCTGCCGAATAATGATTTTGTCGTTTACTGACCTCCTCGTGGTGATCGTCCTTCTGGCCTTCGTTTGGGTCTTGGTGGACTGGACTTTCTCCTTTCTTGCGGAGCGACGTAATCAACGCAGGCTCCGTTTATCAGCAAGGGAATGTCACCTATGTGGCAAGCGCTACCCCGAGAAAAACCGGGTTAAACTCTCCACATGTCCTAAGTGTTCGGCCCAAAATATCCGGGGTGGACATCGGAAGTTGGGCTGAATCCTATCAATTACAGGCCTTGCTTTTCAAAAGAACACAAGCTAACCACAAAAGAATCTTCTAGTAGCAATGGAAAACCGACGCGTCGTAGTGACAGGGATCGGGGCCGTGAGCCCCTTGGGAAATGATGCCAACTCAACTTGGGAAAGCATGAAAGCCGGGCGGAGTGGGATCAATCTGATCGAGTCCATGGATACAAGCGAGTATCCAGTGAAAATTGGTGGCGAGGTTCGTGACTTTGATCACACTCAATATTTTTCGAATCCCAAGGATGCCCGTCGCATGGATCGCTATGCGCACCTTTCTATCGCGGCAGCCCAGATGGCGCTGACCGAATCAGGACTTGCCGAGAGCGAATTAGATCGTGACCGCGTGGGTGTGATGCTTGGAAGTGGAATCGGTGGTCTGGGCACTCTCGAGACCAATCACACCGTTCTTCTCAACCGCAGTCCGAGTCGCGTTTCGCCCTTCACCATTCCGATGATGATTTCCAATATTGCGAGTGGAGTTTTCTCGATGGAGCACGGATTTGGTGGCCCGAACATGGCGATCGTGACTGCCTGTGCGACAGCCAACCATAGCATTGGTGAAGCATGGCGCATGATCAAGTTTGGAGATGCCGAGGCTTTCATTGCCGGAGGTTCGGAAGCAGCGATTTTACCTATGGGCTTGGCTGGTTTTGGCAACATGAAGGCTCTCAGCACCCGCAATGATGACCCGTCCGCTGCTTCCCGACCGTTCGATACTGGTCGTGATGGTTTTGTCATGGGGGAGGGTGCAGGAGTTGTGGTGGTTGAAGAACTGGAGCACGCGAAAAAGCGTGGTGCAACTATTCTCGCCGAACTTACTGGTTATGGTCTCAGTGCCGATGCCTATCATCTGACCTCTCCTCATCCCGAAGGTTTGGGGGCAGCCCGTTGCATGGATATGGCTCTCAAGCACGCCAGATTAAATCCTGAAGATGTGCAATACGTGAATGCTCACGGCACCTCGACTCCGCAGGGAGACATCTGCGAGAGCAAGGCGATCAAGAAGTCCTTCGGGAATTGGTCTAAGGAAGGCCTTGTTGTCAGTTCAACCAAGTCGATGACCGGGCACCTTTTAGGTGCTGCGGGGGGTGTCGAAATTCTCGCCTGTATCAATGCCATTCGTGATGGCGTGATTCCTCCTACAATCAACCTTGAAGATCAGGATCCCGAGTGTGATCTCGACTACTGTGCCAACACCGCGCGTGAAGTTGAAATTAGGGCTGCTTTGAGTAACTCCTTTGGCTTTGGTGGGCATAATGCCTCTTTGCTGGTAGAGAAGTTTTAAGTAGTGAATGTGGAGCAAATGGTCGTTGATCAACTCTTAGAGGCGGGTTGTGGGGATTTTGTGGTCTGCGGAGGTGCCCGGAACGCCGGTTTTGTTGCCTTGCTCGAGGCCGCGGAGGGTTTGCAGGTCTGGCGGCATTTTGAAGAACGAGGAGCGGCCTTTTTCGCATTGGGGCGGGCCAAGGATACCGGGCGGCCTTGTGCGGTGGTGACCACCAGCGGAACCGCAGTAGCTGAGTGTTTGCCTGCGGTAGTTGAGGCCTATTATAGTGGTCTGCCATTAGTGGTGTTGTCGGCGGACCGACCGGAAAGATTCTTGGGAAGCGGGGCTCCACAAGTGATTGAGCAAGAGGGGATTTTTGGAAACTATGCAGCAAGTAATCTTGATCAATGGAATGGTCGCAAGCCTTTGCATTTGAATGTTCCTCTTGAGGAGGAAGTGATTGATTGTTCTGGTTGGCAGGCCGGGGTGAAAGGATTCCTTCCTGAGAAGATTTCGTTTGAAGTAAAGAGCCTACGCGATTTCCTCGGTGATGGAGTCTTTAAAGGGATTATCGCAATGGTGGGCGGGTTGGAGCCGGAGGACCGAGAAGATGTTTTTTACTTTTTAAAAGGTCTAGGGATTCCGGTGGTGGCTGACGTGAATAGCGGAATCCGTGAATTACTTCAGGATCTGTTGGTTTCCGAAAAAAGTTTTGCAGGAAATCTGCCCGGAAGAATTTTACGATTGGGTGAAGTTCCGGTGGGGAGACTATGGCGTGACCTTGAATTAGATTCATCGACCGAAGTCCTTTCGATTTGCCAGAATGGTTTGCCGGGACTGGCGAGAGAATCGAAGGTGATTCAAGGTAATGTTGGGAGAGTGATTCGTGGATTAGGTGAAGTGGATTTTATCGGAGATGTGCGTGATGATTTTCCAAGCGGGCGGCCAATCTTTTCTGGAATTGATGAAAAATTGGAATCGTTTCCAGATAGCGAGCCGGGATTAGTGAACTTGCTTTCGGTTTATGCGACGACCGGGGAGAGCTTGTTTATTGGTAACAGTTTGCCGATTCGTGAGTGGAATGAGTATGGTCAGAGGGATACTCCATACGCGCGGGTTTTTGCAAATCGTGGTGCCAACGGAATCGACGGCCAACTTTCGAGTTGGCTCGGAGCGACTGCTGAAACCCTAGATTCGTGGGGGGTGTTTGGGGACTTGACGACATTGTATGATTTGGCTGCTCCGGCGATGTTCTCCCAAGTCGAATGCCAAGGCCGTGTCATCGTTGTGATTAATAATGGAGGGGGGCAAATTTTTGAGCATTTGCCGAGGTTCTCACAACTCACTAAGAATCAAAAAGATGCCATTGTTCAGCCCCAAGTGTTTGATCTCAAGGGCTGGGCGGTGATGTGGGATATGGACTATTTACGGATCGAGAATCGTGAGGGGTTCGACGCTTTGGAGGTGGGTGGAAAGGCCTTGTTGGTAGAGCTGATTCCAAACTCTGGGGAAACAGCGCAATTTTATGCGGTGTGAACAGTCTTGCGTAAAGCTTCCGAGTGAGATACGCCGGAGATCGACATGAGGAAGCCGATCATCGCCGCCAACTGGAAACTCAACAAGGGACCGTCCGACACCGAAGACTTTATTAAGAGTTTTGAAAGCAGACTTCCTGATCTCCCCAAAGGAGTGGACATCGTGATAGCTCCACCTTTCGTGTCGCTTCCGAAGGCTACAGAACTGTTGGCTCACTCTAGGGTGCGAGTCTCTGCGCAGAATATGAGCGAAAAGGATAGTGGAGCATTCACTGGAGAGGTGAGTGCTATCATGTTGAAAGAGATTTTTGTTAACTATGTCATCCTTGGGCATTCGGAGCGACGGGCGATTTATGGTGAGTCGGACGAGTTGATTAACTCCAAGATTTTGAAAGCTCACGAAGTTGAGTTGAAGCCGATCTTCTGTATCGGAGAAACTCTCCAAGAACGCGAGGATGGGAAGTTGGAACAGATCCTTCGTAATCAAATTACGGAAGGCATGAAGAATGTGACCGAGAAGCAGTCGCTTGATACTGTGATCGCTTACGAGCCTGTCTGGGCCATTGGAACTGGAGTGACAGCTTCACCACAGCAAGCTCAAGATGCTCATGAATTTGTTCGGTCTGTGCTGACGGACCTTTATGGGATTTCAGTCTCGGAAAAAATTCGTATCCAGTATGGCGGTTCGGTAAAGCCCGATAATGCAGCTGAACTTCTTGGCCAGAAAGACATTGATGGAGCCCTCGTTGGGGGGGCTAGTCTTGAGGCGGCGAGTTTCGCGGAGCTGGTCAAGAATGGTGTGGTAGAATAATGCCATTATGGAGAGAGCGGTTTTTGGAACCCGGACTGGCGAGATTCTCGTCGGCTATGGACCATTTACCGCGTTGGCAGAGCCACCCGCCGGAGGAGTGGCTTTTTACAAGAATGATTTTTCGCTTAGCGAAGAAAAGCCGTGGTTTGTTCCTGATCGGATTGAAATCCTAAACAAGGCACCTGCTACAGGGGGGTGCCGTATCCAGTGGGAGGAGCCTGATCCTGTAGGATTCGCGGAGGTTTTCCGAGAGGTTTCTGGAGCGATCGGGCAGGGGATGATCGAAAAGTCGGTCCCTGTTGTGACCGAAAAGGGAAAGGGTCATTGTTCGCCAGACACGCTTCTGGCTTCTTTGTTCCAAATACCTAAATCTCTCCGGCCATACGGCTGGATTGGAGAAGAAGAGGGTTTTTTGGGAGCAACTCCAGAGGTTCTATTCCGCTATTTCGACGGCCGGATATACACGATGGCCTTGGCTGGGACGGCGCGAAGTGAGGAGCAGAGGCTCTTTGCAGTCGATGATAAGGAGATCCGTGAACATGAGTTCGTCGCGCAGACCCTGATTGCAAAGCTATCAGATCTTGGGATGGTAGTACGACGCGGCCGGGACATCCTCGATTTGGGACGTTTGATACATTTTCAAACGCTCATCAATGTTGAGCTCTACCAGTATCAGGAAACGAAGACCTTGATTGAGCGTTTGCATCCGACCCCGGCCCTAGGCCCCTTGCCTCGGACTCCGGAAACGATTGAGCAACTCAAAGACTGGCGTGAGCGCCTGGATTGTCCGGTGGAGTTTGGAGCACCTTTTGGATTGTTTAGGGATGGTGATTTTGAAGCCTTAGTGGCAATCCGAATGGTAGCTTGGAAGGGGGATAATTTTTTACTTCCAAGTGGGTGCGGAGTGATTCAGGAAAGCCGTCTAGTGAATGAATGGCGCGAGCTTGCTTTAAAACGGGATTCGGTGCGCGACTTGTTTGAGTCTTCGAAATGAAAATTCTAGAGTTGTCACGATTAGCGGAAAAGCTCGATGCATTTTTCCATCTGGTAATTTGGGAAAGGAAGGATGGTTTCGAGGTGGTGGCGACTGTAGCTAAAGAGTTTCAGGATGCCTTTCCTTTGCCAATGGAAGTTCAAGCAGCGGCTGCCGAGATTGACATGTTTCTTGATACAACGACGGCGGCAAAGCTGCAAATTGAGGATATGCCCGCTGATTTTTGGGAGGAGCTCGACGAAATTACTTATGGAAAGTATCTCAAAGTGTCTCGATTGGGGCAGCCAGGAAGGAAATATCTTGAGATTTTTCGGGCAGTGAATGCCGGGCAGGATTCTGATCGTTTATCGTTGAACGATCTTGGGCTTTCCGAAGCAGACCTCTTAAAAGTGGCCCGGTGGTTACGTGAACAATCCATCTTTGACCGTCGGAGTGGCGATCTTATCATGGAAATTCTCACACAGCTTCGGTAACTTATGTGTTGGTGATTCCTGCTGGTTCTCATCCTCATGTCCTGTTCTTCGTCCCGACGTGGTCTGGTCTCGATGCACTGGGGTGGGAGGTGGCATACTCCAAGTAAGTAGTGACGTGTCACGAGTTACTGTGTGAAATCAACGAGTGAAGGGAATCAAGGTTTGGTATTTGGAAATTACGGGCACGGAGCAATTTATTCCTTCCAAGGTTGCCGCAGATTTGGAATTACGACAGATCGAAGATGCGGCCATCAATGCTCGTTTTTATCGGGAGGTTGGTGGGAACTGGCAATGGATTGACCGTCTGGACTGGACCGACAGTCAGTGGAAAAAGTGGGTCAATCGGGAGAATCTAAAAACGTGGGTGGCCCACCTTGGGGGTGAAGAGGCAGGCTATGTGGAGATGGAAATTCAGAAAGGCGGGAGTATAGAAATTGTTTATTTTGGGCTGCTGCCTCTGATGATTGGAAAGGGAATTGGAGGAGGGATGCTATCTCTTGCGGTTCAGAAGGCTTGGAAAATCGATGGGACCCAAAGGGTATGGTTGCATACCTGTAGTGAGGATCATCCTCATGCACTTGGGAATTATGAAAAGCGAGGATTCCGCTTGTTCAAGACCGAGGTGATATGATGGCAGCTGTAATGTTGTCCGCCTGCAGTGGAACAAAGAGCCCAGACCGGACACCCCCCCTACTTTGCATGGGGCTGAAATTCCAGGGAGGGTCTTTAGCTAAGGTGTTAAGGCGTAGTGATTTACTCGCCTTCCATTTCCTTGAGGAGCGTATCTACGGCCTCGTCCATCGCTTTTCCTCGGGTGTTTTTGAAGCGAATCACTCCTTTGGCATCGATAATGTAAATCGTAGGCCAACCTCGGACTGCCCAAGCGGTGGCGATTGGGCCGCCGGTTCTCCCTCCGTCCCAGAATGAGGGCCAAGTAATATTGTTTTCTTCGATGGCCTTCTTGTATCTTTTTGAAGAGTCGCTGTTGACTCCAAGAATAGTGAAGGGCTTGTCTTTCAATCTTTCAACGAGCGACCGCTCGTGAGGATACATAGCGCGGCAGGGGCCTCACCAGTCGCCCCAAAAATCGAGGACAACGATCTTACCGTTGTAATCAGAGAGTTTCATTTCCTTTCCGTCGACATCCTTCCCGATGATCTCGGGGGCTGATTTTCCAATCGCCAATTTTTCTTTCGCTTCAAGTGTCGCTTTCATCATCGCGGCAACCCTACGGCCTCTGACTTCTAAGTTAGCATGCTCGGCATTCAGCTTTTCGACGAGGGCTTTGTATTGGGCAGTCTTTGCTGTGTCGCGTTCAATCTGGGTGGCTTGAATGTAGAGCGCGGATCCTCGAGCGTCCTGAGCCTTGCTTTTTTCAATGACGGTCGCGAGAAAGGCTTGGGTGTTTTCTCCCTTGGCTGTGTAGAACGAGAGAATGACTTCGGATAATTCGCTGTGATCGAGATGATGCTTTTCAAGGGCAGCAAAAATTTCGGGCTTTAATTCTTTGCCTCGACTGTGACTTGAGATCCAAGAAATAGCCTTGAGGGTCGCTACTTCAGCGGGGTTTTCTTCCACAATAGTGTAGAGCGCTTCGATGGTGTCATCGAATTGTGGATAGCCTTTTTGATAGGCTTCTCGCTGCTTTTCACGAGGGAGGGCCCGGACTTCGTCCATGAATTTTTTAACGGCGGCATCTTGGGTTTCGATGAGTTCGCTAATTTGGCCCGCGATTTTGTTTTTGGTGTCAGGCTGTGCTACTGCGAGTCCGGCAGCAGCAATCAACATTGTGAGCAATTTTTTTGCCTTCATGAGGAATGTTTTAGATGAAATTTAAGTGGTGTCGATCAGGGAGTGATTAGCAGGGACTTTACTTATGGGGTGAGATGGCCACTTTTTTGTCGTGCCGCAGTTGGATCCTTCAATCGTAGATGATGCGTCATCGAGTTCCGAAGTGCTTGATGCTTTTCTCGAGTACCTTATCGAAAGTGGGACCGAGCCCTATGACCATCAGGAGGAGGCCATCCTTGAGCTATACGAGGGTAAGAATGTTATTCTTAATACTCCAACAGGATCGGGAAAGTCGTTGGTAGCCCTAGCGCTCCATTTCCGGGCGATTTGCCAAGGACGAAGATCATTTTACACGGTGCCGATCAAGGCGCTGGCAAATGAGAAGTTTCTCTCGTTGTGCGAGACGTTTGGCCCGGAGCAAGTCGGAATGATTACTGGAGATGCCACGGTAAATTCCGAGGCGCCGGTAATTTGCTGCACGGCGGAGATACTTTCTAATATGGCTCTGAGAGAGGGATCACTTGCGAAAGTAGATGAAGTGATTATGGACGAATTTCATTATTATTCGGACCAAGAACGAGGGGTGGCGTGGCAGATTCCCCTCTTGACCCTACCTCAGGCTCGCTTTCTTTTAATGTCGGCGACTTTGGGGGAGACAGAGGTTTTTCAAAAGGAATTAACCAAACTCACGGGAGTAGAGACAATTTTGGTGAAATCGGAAGAACGCCCGGTTCCCTTGGAGTTTTCCTACAGCACGATTTCTCTGGAGGATCAGGTCGAGGAGCTGGTGAATTCAGATAAAGCTCCGATTTATCTCGTTCATTTCACCCAGCTGTCTTGTGCTCGGACAGCGCAAAATTTGATGAGTCGGAACTTTTGTTCGAAAGAAGAGAAAGCCGCCATTGCCGACGTTCTTAAGGATGCTGATTTTAAGAGCCCCTATGGGAAGGAAATGAAGAAGCTTCTTCGGCACGGTCTTGGGATTCACCATGCGGGGTTGTTGCCTAAGTATCGGGTTCTTGTCGAAAAACTGGCGCAGCGTGGTCTCATGAAAGTGATTTGTGGGACTGATACGCTAGGGGTAGGAGTGAATGTGCCTATCCGCACCGTGCTCTTTACCCAGCTTTATAAATTCGGAGGACAAAGCACGAAGATCCTAGCAGTTCGAGATTTTCGTCAGATTTGCGGTAGAGCGGGGCGGCGGGGCTTTGATGATGTGGGCTACGTGGTGGCTCAGGCTCCCGAATATTTCATTGAGAATTTGAAGTCTGATGCCAAGGCCGCGGCGAAGGGAAAAAAGAGTAAGGCGCAGAAAAAGAAGCCGCCGGAGAAGGGTTTTGTAAATTGGGATGAAAGGACCTATGCGAAACTGCAGAGTGCTCCGCCAGAGAAGTTGGTCTCCAGTTTTAATATCCGTCATGGCACTTTGCTTAATGTTCTCTCAAGAGAAGGCGAAGATGGCTGTGCGGAGCTACGCAGAATCATCGATGTGTGTCACGAGCCGCCGGGAAGGAAGAAGACTTTGCGGAGACAAGCCTTTGCCCTGTTTCGTGGTTTGGTAGAAGGGGAGGTCCTTACGATCATTCCGAAGGAGAAACGCACGACTCCGGCCAAGGTGGAGTTAAACGTGGAATTGCAGGATGATTTCACAATGAATCAGGCTCTTGGGCTTTACCTTATTGAAACTATTCCAAAATTGGACCGAGAGGCTCCTGATTATGTCGTCAATATACTCTCGCTTATCGAGGCTATTTTGGAAGACCCAACAGCTGTAATTCGAAAGCAAGTTGATAAAATTAAGACGGCACTGGTTGCGCAGATGAAAGAAGATGGCGTAGATTACGATGATCGTATGGAAGCTCTTGAGGAAGTGGAGCATCCGAAACCAGGTAAGGATTTTATTTACCAAACTTATAATGATTTCGTCCTTATTAATCCTTGGGCTAAGGAGGCGGGAGTTAGACCCAAATCCATCGTGCGGGAAATGTTTGAGGGGTGGTCCTCATTCGAGGATTACATCAAAAACTATGGACTCGAGAGGAGTGAAGCGGTTTTGCTTCGCCATCTTTCTGAGGTTTATAAAGTTCTTGTGCAAACGGTGCCCCCTTCTTTGAAAATCGAAGAAGTTGAGGAGGCTGAGTCGTTCTTGGAGGGAATAGTCCGTGAGGTGGATTCCAGTTTGATCGATGAGTGGGAGAAATTGCGCAACCCCGAGGAAGTCGCTGAGAAGGCTCCGGTCAACGAGGTCCCTTATACGAGACGAAAAGCCGAATTTGTGCGAGAAACTCGAAGAGCGGTTTTTGATTTCGTGAAGGAGATTTCATGTGAGAATTACGAAGCCGCCGCCGACTTGGTGGGGAGCAAGGCTTTCGAGCTTCGTGAGATGATGACGGGGTATTTTGAGGAGCATGGGATTATCCGCATGGACCCTGAGGCGCGAAGCTCGGCGTATCTCCGTATCGAAG
>JAQWSX010000193.1 GCA_029242935.1 Akkermansiaceae bacterium | reverse complement strand
AAAAAGGCGAAAGCCCCTAACTCTTTATGAGTGAGGGGCTTTCATTGGTTACGGGAGTAGGATTTGAACCTACGACCTTCAGGTTATGAGCCTGACGAGCTACCTGGCTGCTCCATCCCGCGATTTTGTAACCACCCCCTTCGGGGCGGGCGGACGCTAGGGCGATCCGACGAAGACTTCAAGGATTATTTGGCAAAATTGCATTGATTCGCTAAGACGGCATTGCCCCATGCCTCTTCCGGTTCAATCTCCTGACCCTATCTCGCTTTCCCGGTGGCAAGAATCTGCGGAGCGCCACCGTCAGGAAGTAGAACAAATCACAATCCCGATGCGCGCCCGAAAATCCCGGGGCGAAAAGCACCCAGTCTACGATTTTTTACACACTTATTATTCCTTTCCTCTGGGCCGGCTCGAAAGATGGCATCCCGGATTTGCAGTCCCCCTCGAGGTTGATCAAGACATCGATTTTCCGGAAAAATATTATCATCAAGAAAATGGTCTCGCTTGGATTGATTCAGAAAAACTCACATTCAAGTCACGGGAAAGAATGCAACGGATCCACCGATTGCTGACCCTGACTCAGTCTCGCCCTCCTAACTTTTCATGCCACGGGCTTCACGAATGGGCCATGGTTTACTCCGGCTCCGACGTTCGGCATCGCGAGAGCGCCCCCCTTCGACTGCCGCAATCTAAAATCGACAAGCTAGTTTCTAGTCGGCCGATCTGCTGCTCACATTTTGATGCCTTCCGATTTTTTGCGCCAGATACGGTTCCGCTCAACCGGTTCACTCCTACCCTACTAACCCGGGAGGACCACGAACAACCAGGCTGTATCCACGCCAATATGGATCTTTATAAATGGGCCTATAAAAGCTCGCCGTGGATTTCGTCCGACCTCCTTCGCAAAACCCTTTTTTTTGCGATCGAGGCCCGGATCATCGACATGCGCGCCTCACCCTACGACCTCTCGGATTACGGCTACTCCCCGATTCCCATCGAAACAACCGAAGGCCGGCGAGAATATGAGCGAGAACAAAGCGAGCTCTACCGCAGAGGGCTGAAGTTGCGGTCAGAATTGATAGCAGCCCTTAATAAAATCCTTTGAACTCTAAAAATCGAAGATATTCCAATTGCGAAAAAGTCATCTCTCAAATCGGGGGAAAGCCCACTTCTAAAAGCGATCAGCGAGCAAATACGGTCGCTCAATCCGAAGACTTCTCTCGCTCATGTTGATTTAGTGTTTCAAATTAAGTGATTTACGGTTTTCCTCGCGCATGATTCCGAACGTCCTCGCCGAACGATACGCCGCCGCAAAAATCCGAGAAATCTGGTCTCCGGAAGGCCGCATTATTCTGGAGCGCGACTTCTGGATTGCCGTGATGAAGGGGCAGAAAAACCTAGGCCTAGCCATTCCAGAGGAAGCAATTGCCGCTTATGAATCGGTCAAGGATCAGATCAACCTCGCCTCCATCGACGAGCGAGAACGCCTCACCCGTCACGACGTGAAGGCCCGGATCGAGGAATTTAACGACCTGGCAGGCCATGAGCATATCCACAAAGGGATGACCTCCCGGGATCTTACCGAGAATGTTGAGCAGCTTCAGGTTTACCGTTCACTCGAAGCCATCCGCGACAAATCAGTGGCAGTTCTGGCCCGCCTTTCCGAGCGCGCCAACCAATGGTCAGACCTAATGATCACGGCTCGCACCCACAACGTCGCGGCGCAGCCCACGACTTTCGGCAAGCGTATCTCGATGTTCGGCGAGGAAGTTCTCAGTGCCTATCATAACCTTGAATCCATTCTCCAATCCTATCCAGTCCGGGGCCTAAAAGGGGCAGTCGGCACTCAGATGGATCAGGTTTCTCTTTTCAACGGCGACACCACCAAGGTCGCAGAATTAGACGAACAAGTCAGGGCCCATCTTGGCTTACCAAAATCTTGGACCAATGTTGGGCAAGTCTATCCACGATCGCTCGATTTCCGGGTTGTAAGTGCCTTGGTCGACCTGGCCTCGGGCCCATCCTCTCTCGCAAAAACTCTCCGCCTCATGGCAGGTCATGAAACCGCATCAGAAGGTTTCGCTAAGGGTCAGACCGGTTCATCTGCTATGCCACACAAGATGAATTCGAGATCTTGCGAGCGAGTCAACGGGTTCCACACCATCCTCAAAGGCCATCTCACCATGGCCTCAAACCTCGCCGGCGATCAGTGGAACGAGGGCGATGTTTCCTGCTCAGTAGTACGACGTGTTATGCTTCCTGATGCCTTTTACGCGATCGACGGACTTTACGAAACCTTCCTCACCATCCTTGGCCAGATGGACGCCTACCCTGCCGTCATTGAAAAAGAAAACACCCATTACCTACCCTTCCTTCTCACCACGACGATCATGATGGAAGCCGTGAAAGCGGGCGTAGGCCGTGAAACTGCTCACGAAGCGATCAAGGAGCACGCCGTGGCGACCGTCCACGATCTCAGAAATGGCAAGGCCAGCGAAAATAACCTCCTCCAGAGACTAGAGGAAGACGACCGACTCCCTCTGGATGCTGCCGCACTGGCTCAAATCCTCGCGCAAGGTCGCGACAACGTCGGGCAGGCCAAGGCCCAAATCGCCCATTTTGATGAGCAAATCAGCGCTCTAAAAGCGACTCACCCGGAGGCCGCCAACTACTCTCCCGGGTCAATCCTCTAGAGTCAGCCATCTTGCCAAGAAGGACGACTGAAACCATGCCACCGGGGCTGTTTTGAAAGAATAGCAAAGTCAAAAAGATCAGCTTAGAGGCGCTTATTTGGCGTTGATTCCTCCCGCCAGTTCCACATCGGGTTTGACACCACCCAACCAGTTGCGTAGTCCCGCAGCGACATGGCACAAGAAACGACATTGATTCTCTTCAAACCCGACGCGATCAAACAGGACCTCGTTGGCACCGTCCTCGCCCGCTACCAGGCCGAGGGATTCAAAATCCGCGGCATCAAAATGATGTCTCTTTCAGACGAAATTCTCGCCGAGCACTACGCCCACATCGCGGAAATGCCTTTCTTCCCATCCGTGCGTGGCTTCATGCAGGAAACTCCGGTCGTAGCTCTCGCCCTCAGCGGAGAAAACGTCATCACCCGCGTCCGCGATCTCCTCGGACCAACCGACTCAAAGGAAGCCGCCGCAGGCACCATCCGCGGTGATTTTGGCGAAAAGGCCGAAGACTCTAAAATGCGAAATATTTGTCATGCTTCCGACAGCGCCGAAGCTGCTGAAGCAGAGCTCAAGCGCTTCTTCAACGAAGGCGAGATCGTTAGCTACTAAGCATCCTATCTCACTCCAATTTTAAAAAGCCGCTCAAGTTGAGCGGCTTTTTTGTAGGACCATCACTCGCCAAAATGATTTAAGATCGCCCGAACGAGTCCATCAATATCGTGCTTTTCAGATTCGATGGACGGCGCCTCGCAGTGGGACTTAAAAGACCGATGGGTGACTGGCCCGATACAGGCCGCTTCACATTCTTCAGGCCAATCGAGATCCATCTTGAAGAAAGATTCTACTGTCGAGCCACTTGTGAAGGTAATCATATCCGCCCCTTCCTCGCGCAGTTGCTTAGCAGCCCCGGTTGGATCAGCGGTTTCGGGAATCGTGCGATAAGCAAGACAGGAATCGACGATTGCTCCCTGGTCCATCAAACCATCATAAATGACATCACGAGTTTCCTCTGCTTTCACCCAAAGGATTTTTTGGTGTTCAATACTCTCGTTCTTGAATACCTCGAGAAGTCCTTCGGCTACAAAACGCTCTGGCATGAGATCGACCGCAAAACGATACTCACGAATTTTGGCTTCGGTGCTCGGCCCAATCGCCGCAATGCGACAGCCACCCAAACTCCGGGCATCCTGATAGGTTGCATAAAAAGCATCGAAGAATCTCTCCACTCCATTCGGGCTCGTGAAAACAAGCCAATCATAAGTATGGGATTCCGACACCGACTCTGCGAAATCCTGCCGATCCTGAGGGTGTTCGATGCGAATCGTGGGAAGCTCGATGACATCTGCACCCAACTCGCCCAATCGTTTACTCAAACCACCGGCTTGCTCCCGCGTCCGAGTCACTACAATTCTTTTCCCGAAAAGAGGCTTGGTCTCAAACCAATTAATCTTCTCTCTTTCTTTTACCACATTGCCAATCACGGCAACCGCTGGTGATTTAAATTTCCTCTCCTCCACCACCTCAGCGATAGTTTCCAAAGTCCCTTCTACCGTTTGATGCTTTCCCGTGGTCGCCCAACGCGTCAGTGCAATCGGCGTCTCGGCAGCCGCTCCACCTTTAATAAACTCGGCACAGATTCCACGAAGGCGAGAGACTCCCATTACAAAAACCTTTGTCCCTGGAGTTTTAGCAAGATGCTCAAAGTCGAGCGAAGTCTCCCCTTTCGCAGGATCCTCATGACC
>JAQWSX010000190.1 GCA_029242935.1 Akkermansiaceae bacterium | reverse complement strand
CACACTCGCGATAAATCAGGCAGCGCCAGCTTCGACGATTCCCTCAAAATCTACGCCGACTACTCCAACCACGTCCGCGCCGTCTTCCACTGTTTCCCGGGGCCACCTAAACTAGCGGAACGAGTCTTTGAGTTGGGCGGTCTCATTTCATTCACAGGAATCGTAACCTTCAAGAATGCCCACACTGTCGTCGAGACAGTTCAGGCAGTTCCTGACGGGTCTTTCATGGTGGAAACCGATTCGCCCTATTTATCTCCAACGCCTCATCGCGGCAAGCGATGTGAGCCAAGCTTTACTCGCATCACAGCAGAAGCCATCGCGCGTCAACGCAACCTCTCAATTGATGAACTGGCAAAGATGACCGAAGAGGTCGTTAAAAACTTTTTCGTTTCCCCGCAGATCCAAACTAAATAATCCAAAGACGATCACCCTGAGCCTGTTCCTCAGATAGGACCTCTCCCTATGACAGCCCAGCGTAGTCCTCTTTGAATTCCAATCTTTCTCAATAATGCTCTCTCGGTTCCTCCTCATCTCCCTAACCTTATGGCTAGGAATTTCCTCGGTCTCCGCTATCGAGATAAGGGTTGCCACCTACAATGTCCTCACTGGGATCGGGAACACCGGCGCTAATGGGCGGGAAGAGTTGGAGGCCGTAATCGCAAGAATCAACCCCGATGTCTTAGCTCTCCAAGAGGTGACGGGCAATGACTTGAACGGCCCCCTCAACGAGCTTGCGCAAAGCATGGGTTACCCCTTTGTCTTCGCTCCTGTAACAGCTCTTGATACTGGAAGCCGTGTCGTGATTTTATCCAAGTTCCCGTTTCATAGGGATTCCAGCAAAAGCATCATTTCCCCACCCGGTGCAAATGACATGACCCGGGCCGCGGCGGCCGTCAGCATCGACGTTCCAGGAACCGAGAATGATCCAACGATCGTAACCGCTCACCTGAAATGTTGCTTCGACCAAGATGACCCATTTCGACGAGCAGTCGAGATGCTCCGAATTCGTAAATATCTCGAAGAGCAAGGGCTCGACAAAGACGATAATATCTTCGTGTTGGGCGATTTTAATCTTCTCGGGAACAACATCGTTTTCGACAGCTTGCCCTCCGGACTTCCGCAAAGTTATCGTCTTGGAAACGATATAGAATTTGATGTCGAATATTTCGCTGATCCAACGAATTACTTCACTAGCCTCGACTTGGTAAATCCAGGCTTTCGTCAACAGGATGGAGTCACCACTGACACTTATAGGGGGTCGAATACCGTCCTAGATTACATCCTCGTATCTAATTCCATTGCTCGTCGCACGCCCGACACTGAAGTCTATAACAGCGCGTTGGATGCTTCCAATCCCGGCCTTCCAAAGGAAGGCAATCCCCTTCCCAGAGCAACCAGCGACAAAGCCTCGGATCACTACCCCGTATTCGGAGACTTTGAACTCGATGGAGGCCTCCGGCTCGATCTTACCGTAGCTCAGCCGATTCTTGGTGAAAGCTCCCCTGCTTCTTTAGTGACAGTGACCCTCGCTGAACCAGCTACAAGCACCGTTCAGATTTCCCTGCAATCAAACGACCCCTCAGAGGGCACGATCACACAAAAGATTCTCATAATACCAGCAAATGGCACACAAGCGACAACGACCCTTCAGCCGAAAAACGACAAGATCAGCGACGGCGATCAAATCATCGAGATCACAGCTTCAGCAGCCGGATTCGTCGGGAGTGTGACCTCCGTTAAAATTCGGAATACCGATCCTTCTTTTTATTCTTTTTCAGACCCAACCACTCCTATCCTCGAAGATTTTGAGGGATTTGAAGGCAACCAATCTCTTGCCGCTTGGTCAGATGAAGGCCTAACTTGGGTTGGCTCTGATGATGGGAGTTCCGGCCTTATCGGCGCAAGATCCTACCAAGGAGCTTTGGGAATCCTGACACCTTCAGAGGCTGTATTTCAAACAACCTTTCGCAATGATTCAGAGCAATCTATCCCGGCCCTCAAAATCGAATTTGAAGCACAGCACTGGAGGCGATTCACCAATGGATCCGAAGATCGACTTCAAATGTCGCTCCTTAAAGACGGAAAGCAGATTGCCATTCCAGAACTGGATTTCCAACCGTCCATCACAGGCCAGAATGGTCAACTTTCCCCACCGGAAACTCAATCAAAGTCGGCCTATTTGAGAAACCTTAATTTGGCCAGTGGCGATGAATTTGAATTACAAATCAACGTCATCCCTGGAACTCCGGGTAACTCGGAAAGCTCTGATGTTTTCATCAACGAATTTCACTACGACAACAGCGGAAGCGACGTTGGCGAGTTCATCGAAGTCGTTGTAGGTCCAGCATTCTCCAATCCTCTATCCTCTGTCGTGGTTCATCTCTATAACGGAAACAATGGAAAAAGTTATGGATCAAGTATTTCGTTAACCGAATTTGCAGCCGGTCCATCAAACACGCCCGGATTACCGGCTCTCTACTCTAAAGAAATTTCTGGAATTCAGAATGGTAGCCCTGATGGGATTGCCCTTGAGGTTAATGGAGTCGTTCGTGAGTTTCTTAGCTACGAAGGAACTTTCACCGCTATCGATGGAATTGCCGCCGGGATCACCTCTAGCTCAGTTGGCGTGACGCAAGGCCCTAACACGCCTGTCGACCAACAGAGTATCGCCCGGACTGGAACTGGAGGAATTGTCGAAGATTTTGAATGGGTAATTCAGCCTGGCAGCCACACCCCGGGAGAGATCAATGTTGGGCAAAGTTTTGGAGCCAGCCCAAAACCCCAGGGAATTGGCATCGACAATCTCATCATTACACCACTCAAGGACCAAGATGGGGATCAAATCCCAGATCAAGAGGAGCTTGAAAATGGGACGAATCCTGCCCTCGCAGACAGCGATCAGGATGGTCAGGATGACTACTTTGAAACCTTCCTTACGGGAACCAACCCACTTTCGGGTTCGTCAAATTTCCAACCAGATTTGTCGGTCGAACAAGGAATCGTTCAAGTCACTTTTCCATCTTTCCCCGGACGTTTTTATGAGATCGAGACCAGTATCGATCTTGAAAATTGGACTTCCGAGCCCGGCTTGACAGGAACTGGCAAAGACATCACATTCTCATTCCCACAGCAAGACAGTCAATTTTTCCGAATTAGTATTTCCCTATTGGAATAAGACTGTGTTTTATCACTCTCAGGCGCAAAACCCTCTAATGATGGCTTAAGTTTTTTTAGATCCAAATCAGATGCGAATATTTATCCTTCTTCTCATAACGATTGCTACGCCTGCATTCGCGAAAGAGAAGGTGTTTGGTAACGGATCTCTCCCGGCATTTTTAAAACATTTTGATACAAATTCGGATGACCTTATCGACGAAGAAGAGCGTCAAGCTATCCGAGATCTCCGTGCAAAATTACGTGAAAAAAGGCGGACTTCCATAGATCTAGACCAAGATGGAACAATCTCCGAGAACGAGGTGACCATGGCTCGCGCTGCCCTAAGGGAGCAGATCGAACAAAGAAGGCTCCAAAAATTCTCATCCATCGCAGGCGAGGACGATTTAATATCACGCGAGGAATACATGACAATTCCCGGAGTCAGGAACCTTCCAGATTTCATTTTTGATGCGGTTTGGAGCCGCCTTGATACAGATGGTAGCGGTCACATCTCGCCCGAGGAATTTCTATCCCGGCTCTTAAAGCACTAGACTTTACTACAAGTCAAAGAGATTGAGGACCAAATGCTTGGGGAAGGAGTTCGGATAATGTCGTTCGCGAACTGACTTTCCCAAGCTCATCGACCATGATAATGGGTAGCTCGGGGGCAAACTCATTGAGCACTTGGCGACACGCTCCACATGGACTTCCTCCTCCTCTAACAACCACAACTAGCTTTTTAAACGCTCGCTCTCCCGCAGCAATCGCAGAACCGACTGCAACTCGTTCCGCGCAGATCGTAAGGCCATAGGAAGCATTCTCGACGTTAACCCCTGTGTAAATTCCCCCCGATTCAGCGAGTAAAGCGGCACTGACCGGAAATGAAGAATACGGACAATAGCAAGCAGATCTGGCTGCCATTGCCGCTTCGATAAGAAGTTCATCATTCATAATACGATCTTAATGGTTGCTTCGAGGGCCACTTCCATCATCGCAGTAAAACTAACCTCTCGCTCTTCGCTCGTAGTAGTTTCTCCGGTCCGCACGTGGTCGCTGACCGTACAAATTGCCATCCCCCTCGCACCAAATTCCGCACAAACACCGAAAAGCCCGGCCGCCTCCATTTCAATACCCAAAACACCCATACTTTCCATCAAATCAAACATTCCGACATCAGGAGTGTAAAAAAGATCTGCTGAAAAAAGATTCCCCACTCTCACCGGTATCTCAAGTTCCCCTGCTGCGGCAACGTGGGCTGACAGAAGATCAAAATCAGCAATCGCACAAAAATCATGCCCCCCAAATCGGGTTCGATTCACACTACTATCTGTGCAGGCCCCCATCCCGATTAAGACATCACGAACCTGAACCTCTTTGGACACGGCCCCGCAACTCCCAACCCGAATGAGATTTTTGACACCATATTCCGTGATGAGTTCCTTTGCATAAATCGAAATAGAAGGGATTCCCATTCCGGTCCCCATTACTGAAACTGGCACCCCTTTGTAGGACCCAGTATAGGCGAACATATTACGCACCGAATTGATTTTTCGACAGTCTTCCAAAAAATGATCCGCGATAAATTTTGCACGCAAAGGATCGCCCGGAAGGAGAATGGTTTCAGCGAATCCATCCGGATCTGCTTCAAGATGAGGAGTTGCCATAACCAAGAACTACTCAATTACTGTTCCCTCGTCCATCTCGACGCCAAAGAACTTGCCGATTGTGGCACCGATATCAGCAAATGATTCACGGATGCCCGAATTCCCCAAACCGGAAAATTCTCCACCTATCATTAAGATCGGAACCCGTTCACGCGTGTGGTCAGTCCCACTCCAGGTAGGGTCATTCCCATGATCCGCTGTAATCACGATGGCATCATCCGATGACATTTCTTCAAGAAAACGCCCCAACTCACGATCCCATTCCTCAAGTGCTAGACCGTATCCTCGCGGATCCCTCCGGTGGCCATAAAGCATATCGAAATCCACAAAGTTTGTCATGATTAACCCACCGTCTGCGGCCGCTTCCCGCGTCTTTTTCCAAAGCTCATCGTGGCCACTGGCTTTCACTTCGTTCGTCAATCCAACATGGGCAAAGATATCTCCAATTTTTCCCAATCCGGTAACCACAAATCCTGCATCCTTGACGATTTGCAGCACGGTCGGTTTGGGCGGACGAACCGCAAAGTCACGGCGGTTTCCCGTCCGCATAAAAACTCCTGACTCACCGATAAAGGGGCGAGCAATAACGCGTCCCACCAAAGGTTCCAAGGTAAGCCCGCGAACCAACTCGCAAAGTTGATAGAGCCTCTCCAAACCAAAATGATCTTCGTGCGCCGCAATTTGAAAAACTGAATCTGCTGAAGTGTAAAAAATGGGCATTCCGGTTCGCA
>JAQWSX010000176.1 GCA_029242935.1 Akkermansiaceae bacterium | reverse complement strand
TCCCTAGTAGGCTGAGGCAAGTGGGGCAGATGTGGGCTTGGTCTCGAAAAATCCCTATTCCGATGAGAACTCCGAGAAGTCCATTTGACCAAACGGTGGGGAGGTTGGCGAATCGGCTCATGGCGAGCAGGTCGATGACTTCTTGGCGGGTCATGGTTGGTTCGGAGAAGAGCAAGCAGGCGCCAAGTTTGGAAGCCAAATCGTGAGGTGGTTTCTATGCTCGTCAGATCCGGGGGCGGGAAGGCAGACTTGGCGGATGAAGCGATACTTGTTGATTTTGCTATGCGGTATGGGGACCTTGTCTGCGAAGAGTTGGACGAAGGGCCTGTCAGTGCATTGGGTGAGCCAGAATCCCAAGGCGGTTTCCGTTTTCAACGAGAAGTCCGGTGAGCGGATCGGTGACTTGAAGGAAGGAAGGCTACATCAGGTGTTTGAGAATTTTCAGATGATTGAATGGTCGATCCGTGATGGGGATGAGAAGGTTCTGGAAAAGGGAGCGGCGAAGGTGGAGAACTACGAGTATTTCAAGGATTCGTTAGAGCAGAATGTGCCGAAAGGAAAAGTTACTAAGCACAACTGGAATGAGAGCAAAATATATCCGGGGACGCAGCGGGAGTATTTGATCTATGTGCCGGCTCAATATCAAGGATCGAAGCCGGCGGCTCTAATGGTGTTTCAGGATGGGCTCCGTCACGCTGATCCGAATGGGAATTTACGGGCTACAACGGTGATGGATAATCTTATCGCGAGTGGTGAGATTCCCGTGACGATTGGGGTTTTCATCAATCCTGGTCGTTTTAAAAACCAGGGGCCGAAGGAAAAACCGAGAAATCGTGGTGTGGAATATGATTCGCTGGGGGATACCTATGCGAAGTTTCTTTTAGAGGAAATTATTCCCGAGGTTGAGAAGAACTATGCGATTAGCGATGACCCCGAGATGCGAGGAATCGCAGGGGGATCGTCAGGCGGGATTTGCGCTTGGACGGTTTGCTGGGAGAAGCCGCAATCATTTCGCAAGGCCTTGATCTGGGTGGGGACTTTTGTCGATATCCGGGGCGGGCACAATTATCCTCCGATGGTTCGCAAAACGAGAAAAAAGCCGATTCGTGCTTACCTTCTCGCGGGTGAAAATGATCTCGATAACAAGTATGGAAACTGGCCGCTTGCGAACAAGCAGATGGCGGCCGCGTTAAAATATTCAGATTACGATTATCACTTCCATTATGGAAAGTGTTTCCACGGATCAAAGGCGGCGGCGGCAAAACTACCTGAAATGATGAGGTGGCTTTGGCGCGACTGGAAGGAGTAGATTAGGCCTCCAGATCATTTGGTTGCGGTGGGGATAGATGTGCTACGCTTTGACAAGAAAGGGGGCCTTAAAGGCTTCCTCAAAAACGTAGGCTTCGCCGAAGTCTTCGAGCTTGTCGGAGTCTTGTTTTCCAAAGACTCCGTGCTCGATGAAGATGAAAACAATTTCTCCGACATGTTGGCATTTTTTGATACCCCAGTCCTCAAGAACGGTGGCGCCCATCGGCCCGTATTCCTGTAGAACGTAGTCGCGAAAACCAAGGAGGAGTTCATGTCCGCTAACGTGACGCTTTTCGTTGTTCGATGCCTTGGTGAGGCGATCGACCGTAAAATCAAGAGCTTCCCTGACAAGGAAGTAGGCCCCAGGTTCGAAGCGCTTTTCTTTCTCGATAATTGAGGAAACGGCGTGCTCGAATTGGTTGTGCTGCATTTGAAAATCGTTACTTCCAAAAAGCCCGCGGTTTTCAAACCAGCGGGCTTTTAAAAATTGGTTTACATGGGCAATTCGATGAAGCCTTCCAGCTTCCGAATACGGGTCGGGTGACGCATCTTCCGAAGTGCCTTGGCCTCGATCTGACGAATTCGCTCACGGGTGACTTGGAACTGCCGGCCAACTTCTTCGAGAGTGCGGGAGTAGCCGTCCTTGAGGCCGAAGCGTTGCTCGAGAACTTCGCGCTCCCGCTCGGTTAGGGTGTCGAGAACTTCGATGATCTTGTCCTTGAGCATGGCGAAGCCAGCTTCCTCCATGGGGTTTTCGGCTGACTTGTCCTCGATGAAATCACCGAAGGAAGTATCGTCCGAATCGCCAACAGGGGCTTGGAGTGAGATCGGCTGCTGGGCCATCTTGAGCACGGCGCGGACACGCTCGACGGGGAGGTGGATTTCCTCGGCAATCTCGTCGGGGGTCGGTTCGCGGCCATATTCCTGCACAAGCTGTTTCTGCACGCGCATGAGCTTGTTGATCGTTTCGATCATGTGGACCGGAATACGAATGGTCCGGGCCTGATCGGCGATGGAGCGTGTGATGGCCTGACGGATCCACCAAGTTGCGTAGGTTGAGAACTTGTATCCGCGACGATACTCGAATTTCTCAACGGCCTTCATGAGCCCCATGTTCCCTTCCTGAATAAGGTCGAGGAAGGAAAGTCCGCGGTTGGTGTATTTCTTGGCGATGGATATGACTAGGCGAAGGTTGGCTTCGACCATTTCAGTTTTAGCCTTGAGAGCCTTGCGCATCCAAAGGCGGAGATTTTTATTGGTATCCTCGAATTGTTCAACGTTGTGCCATGACTCAAGAGAAAGTTCCTTGATCGCGGTGACGGCTTCGGCGCTTTTTTTGCGGGAATACTTCCAGATTTTTTCCTGATACTCGGCGACTACGTCGCAGAAGTCTTCGATAACCTTCTGCTTAAAGTAGAAGCGGCTGTAGAGGCGAGCGATTGTTTGAAGATTCTTCGAGAGAGTGGTCTCGAGTTTCTTTTTGCCGCGCGGTGCCTTGGCGGAGAGCTTCTTGATGATGGCGGTGGTCTCTTCGTGAGTGGTGCGAACCTGATCACAAAGTTTAGGGAGGGCCTTCATGTAGCGCTCACGGCTTTCGATCTTCTTGTCGAGAATGACGCGGTCGAAGCGTTCCTTGCCGCGCATGAGCTTGTCGGCGAGGGCGAGATATCCGCTGGCGGTGAAGCCGAACAGGTGGAGGAATTTCTGGACCTCGATTTCGGCGTCCTCGATGCGCTTGGAAATTTCGACCTCTTGCTCACGGGTAAGAAGGGGAACCTGACCCATTTGCTTGAGATACATCCGGACGGGATCGTCAAGGATGTCGAGTTTCTGGTCCTTGGTTTCTTCCTCGGAATCAAGATCGCCTTTCTTCTTGTCCTTGAAACGGTCAACCTCGGAGGCGTCGATGATCTCGAACTCCATCTGGCGGAGCCTTTCAAGGATGGCCTTGATATCCTCTTCCTCAATGAGGTTGTTGGGTAGGATCTCGTGAATATCATCGTAAGTGAGGTATTCCTGTTCTTTAGCGAGCTTGATGAGCTCCCGGATCTTTTCCCGAATTTCAGGGGTGTCGATGCGGTTTTTTGGTTTCTTGCCAGATTTGGTTTCGAGAGCTGGAGCTTTTTTGGCAGCCTTTTTCGTGGCCTTTTTAGCTGGAGCTTTTTTGGCAGCCTTTTTCGCGGTCTTTTTAGCTGGAGCTTTTTTGGCAGCTTTTTTCGTGGCCTTTTTAGCTGGAGCTTTTTTGACGGCCTTTTTGGCTGCTGATTTCTTGGCCGGGGCTTTTTTGGCACCTTTCTTGGCCGGAGCCTTTTTGGTTGCCTTCTTAGCGGTTGTTTTCTTTTTTGCCATGATGGAAGAGCTGGGAAACTGAGATGCGCTGGGCACACCTCACCTATTATAGGTCAAGCAGGAGTTTCCTGCCAGAGGGCGTTTCTTCGCGACTGAGAGGGTTTGGTCAAGTTTTTTTCAACTATAACCTTAATCTAGATCCTTTTGCTCTGTTTCTTTACCGAGATCATCTCGGTTGATTAAGTATTTTTTTGCACATCGCGGGCATTGGAGGACGAGCTTGGACTCATCGCCGAAGAGTTCGTCGGGTTTGCCTTTCCACGCGCTGAGTGTGGGGAGGATTCTTTCAAGAGAGCACCCGCAGGCAAATTTAAATCGGCGTGTTTCTAGGGCCTTGATTTGCTCGTCGTCTGTAATTTTGGCAACTTGCCCCGCATTCAGGCCCTCGAACCATTCCTTGTCAAAATCAGGTTGGGCCGCAATCAGGACATACGTGTCATTTGGAAGCTTGAAGGCGCGGCCAGGCCGTTGTTCGGACTGATCGTAGAAGTGTTGCAGCCACTCAAGTGGATCAGATGTGTCAATTTCGATGGTGGAGGTGCGCGGCTCTTTTCCCTGAGTGGTCGTTTGGGAATAAAGGGAATTGCGATCGGGTTCTCGGACGTCTTTGGTGAAGAGACGGCCGGTGATGTATTCGTGAACCGAGGAGCCGGTGGCGAAGAAATTCACGCGGGGAGCTCGGAGATTAGCGGTCCAGGCAATGGTCTCGGCCCATGGTCTGGCGGTGAGGAGTAGGGTGAGGACTGCATGGAGGTCCTTGAGGGTGGTGTCGAGATCTTCTGGGTGGCGTTCCCCGATGTCCATGAGGTGGAGGTAGTAGTCTGTGAAGATGGGGGTGAATTCGGCGCGGACCATCAAGCAGTTGCGATGGCGGACGAAGATGGATTCGACTTTGGTGAATTCTTGGACTGGTTCGGGGACAGGCTCTTGCATCAGTTTTAGGGAAGGTGCTGTGAACTATTGGCGGCGTCAATCTCGAGTCTTTCTCGAGCAGTTTCTAGGTAGTCACCGTCGATATCAAAACCAGTGAATTTTTTGATCTTCATTCTTTGGGCGGCTATGGCAGAGGTGCCTATACCGGTGAATGGATCGAGTAGATGATTGGTTTGTTGGAGGCCATGAATGCGGATGCATTGTTCGACAAGGGCGACGGGAAAGGTAGCTGGGTGGGGGCGTTCCTTGTTGCTTGACTGAATCGTGTCGTAGGGAATGAACCAGTTGTTGCCCCGACAGCGTTTATCTTCGCCGCCGGTGTGACTCCACCGAGCGATGTTTGATTTGTCGGCATATTCCACTCCGGCGGCGCGGCGTTCGAGCGGAACTTTGCCGGTTTTGGTGAGGTGGAAGACGTATTCGTGACAGTCGTTCACAAAGCGTTTAGAGTTAATGGGCTTAAAGTGGCCGGCGGAAATAGTTTGCCCCTTTCGGGTTTCGATACTAATTGACTTGATCCAATGAAAGGTATTCTGGAGGGTAAAGTTGGGTCTATTGCGGGTGAGGGCGAGGAGGAGTTGATGCGGGAGAAGTGGGTCTTTTGGCGCTGCACCCAAATTCAGAAAAAAAGAGGCCTCGTCGGTCATGAGGCGATGAATTTCGGCGGCCCAATCCTGACACCAATCAATGAAGTCATTGCACTCCAACTTGTCGTGGTAGGTTTTGTAATTAATACCAAGATTATAGGGTGGGGAGGTGACAACAAGATCCACGCACTTGGATCTTAGCTGTCTCATGCCTGCTAGACAGTCTTTTTGGTGGAGTTCGTGCACCCCTGAGTCTCCCTTTCCATTAGAAGGAAAGGAAGTCTCGCTTCGAGTAAATTTTACAATTTTGGTTCTTCCATCCCCTAACAATGAAAAATGATTTAAACATTCGTTTGAATTATTTCTAAAATGATTTAAACACTTGTTTGAAATTGACGATGGTGGGCGAAACTACAAACGGAACAAAGGTGGCTTTGATGGAGGCTGCCGCAACTTTGTTTGCGGAAAAAGGTTTTGAGGTGGTTTCGGTGCGGGAGATTACGACGCTCGCAAAAGCGAATGTGGCTTCAGTCAAATATCACTTTGGGGCGCGGGAGGGATTAATCGACGCCGTGGTGGCTCGCATGGCAAAGCCCGTAAATGACGAACGTCTGCGGAGAATCGAAGAACTGGAGGAGCGGGGAGGGGCGACGGTTCGCGAATTGATCGTGGCGTTTTTTGAGCCTCTTTGTTCGCAGATCCAGAACAGTCCTCTTAGCGAGAAACTCTTCATCAAGCTCATGGGACGTGTGGTGGGAGATCGTCCTTATGAATTTCCAAAAGAAGTGATGGGGCAATTTCGTGAAGTGGCTTCCCGCTATGTTCCGGCCTTTATGGCAACATGTCCGGGGTTATCTGATGATGACGTGTTTTGGCGGATCCATTTTTCTTTTGGGGTTCTCGCCAATACGCTGACCCACGGAGATCTTCTCAAGAAGATCAGTGCCGGCAAAGTTGGCGATGAAAAGCTCCCGGTTACGCTCAAGCGCGTCATTGATTTCTGCGAAGCAGGTTTTAAACAATGAAAAAAATTCTCCCAGTCATAATGGTCGTGCTGGCCGGATGCTCGGCCAGTGTTCCCGAATCGCGGATCGATGTGGTGAAAAAAGATGCTCCCCCACGTTGGTCAGCCACTCCCGAGGCGATGGCTGGAATTGATACGAACTGGGTGGAGCGTATCGGAGGATCTCGGGCTGAGGCTTTGGTTAAAGAAGCCTTTCTTCGAAATCCCGACCTAACTGTTGCCGCTGAGCGGGTCAACCGTGCCATCGCTTCCGCCAAAATGGCCGGAGCTGTGATGAAACCTCAGATTTCGGCAGGCCTCGCTTCAAGCCGTCAAAAACAGGCCTTCATCGGAATTCCGCTTGAAAGCTCGGAAAGGATTCCTTCGGCCAACTTTAGCAATTTTGGATCCAATATGATGGTTTCGTGGGAGCCTGATATCTGGGGTTTCCAGAGGGCGGGGCAAGCAGCTCTTTTGGCCGATGCTCAAGCCGAAGGAAATGTCTACCGCGCCGCGCGGGCCTCTCTCGCGGCTCAAGTGATGAGAGCCTGGCTGGCCTTGGCCGAGGCGAGTGAACAAATTGTGTTAGCGAAGGAAACGCAGGAACTCCTCCTGTCGATGAAAGATATCGTAATTGATCGTTTCAATAATGCTCTTGCCGCCGAGGGGGGATCTGCCGCCGAAGTCAGATTGGCAGAAAGTGAGGTTGCGACTAATGAAGCATTAATTGCCCAGCGAAAAGGCGATCGAGAGCAAGCGGTCAGACAGTTAGAGCTGCTTTTGGGGCGGTATCCCAAAGGCGTGTTGCTTGGCATGGTATCACTACCCGAGGTTCCGGCCATGCCACCATCAGGGTTGCCGTCCGAGTTACTTCTACGTCGTCCCGATATCCTCGAAGCGGAGCGCCGTTTTGCCTCGACCGGAAGTCTTGTAAAGCAGGCCAAGCGGGCTTCTTACCCCAGCTTTGCCATTACCGGCAGAGCTGGAACGACAACTGACGCAATGGGGAAGATTTTCAATTCTGATTTTGGAGTCTGGTCGCTTGCTGGTGGTCTGACCCAGCCGATTTGGGGTGGTGGGAGCTTGCAAATAGAGTATGCGAGGATCAAAGGAGATGATCGCTCGAACCTTGCCAAGCTTCAGAGCACGGTTCTGAAAGCGTTCGGCGAAGTGGAGCAGGCGATAGTGGCTGAGAAATTTTTTGTGGCCCGGGAGCAGGCCATTACCAAGGCCCTTAAGTTTGCCGAGGAAGCTGCTGCTGCTGCGGTCAGCGAGTATTCAGGTGGAGTGGGCGACTCCCTGACCTTGATTACAGCACAGAGAGCTCGGATCAATCTGGCTTCCCAAAAAACCACCCTTAAGAGGCTTCGCCTCGATAATCGAATCACCCTTCATCTCGCTCTTGGTGGAGATTACCGCTCTCAAAAATAAATCTTTATGAAAACTGTTATTACAACCGTCGTCTCAATCGCCACCGTGGTTGGATTGACCATCTTTGGAGTTAAGCTCCTAGAGGCGAATGCTCCCGAAGCTGAGAAGAAGCAAAGGTTGGAAGCAACGCCTGTCGTCGAAGTTGAAGTGGTCAGCAAGGGTGATTTGGAGTTTCCTCTTGAAAGCGAAGGAATCGTGGTGGCGAGCCGGGAGACTATTCTTTCCTCGCAAGTCGGGGGGAGGCTTGTGGTCGTGGATGATAACTTTGAAATTGGAGCGACCTATAAGAAGGGGCATGTCATTGCAGAGATTGATACAATTGACTATCAGGCTGCGGTTGCGCAGGCGGAGTCAACTCTTGCAGACGCAGAATTGGCTTTGATCCAAGAGGAAGCCCGGGCCCAGCAAGCGGAGCGCGATTGGAAAAAAATTGGTGGAGACAAACCGGCGAGTGACCTTGTGTTGCGGATTCCTTTCTTAACAAGCGCAAAGGCGCGGGTGGCGGCAGCAATCGCCGCGCGAGATAAGGCGGAAGCCGACCTAGCCCGGACAAAGATTGTAGCTCCCTTCGATTGTCGGGTGCGGTCGGTGAACTTGAATCTCGGAGCGACAATGGTTCCCGGAGCTCAGCTTGGAACGATTTATGATCCTAATAATCTCATGATTCGCTTGCCATTTTCATTGGATGATTACGCGCAGCTGCCAGAGAAAGCGGATGTCACTCTTTCTGCCGATATCGGAGGAAAGTCTTACGAGTGGGAGGCTGAGATGATGTGGGAGTTGGGGGCGGTCGATCAAAAGACCCTTTCCTCATTCGTGCTAGCGAAAATTATTGCAAATAACGATCATCCGTATCGGTTTGTTCTGCCCTCGCCGGGGATCTTTCTCAATGCTACCGTGAAAGGGGCTGTTTTGCCGGGAGTGATTGGCGTTCCCCGGTCAGCTATTCGTGGGCGGAACCAGATCTTTGTGCTTAACGGGGAGAATAAGTTGGAGCTGCGTGAATTAATGGTGGCTCGGCAAACTGCCGACCACGTTTTTGCAACTCAGGGAATTGCTGATGGTGAGAAGGTCATTCTTACGAAGTTCGATATGCCGATTCCGGGGATGACTTTGCAGTTGGAGAAAACGGACGAGAAAAAAGAGGACAACAATCAGTCCAACTAAAGTCATGCAGAAGTCGATCAAATGGTTCAGTGGCAATCACGTTGCGGCCAATTTTCTCATGCTGGTTGTCTTAATTGCCGGTTTTACGGCATGGTTTCAGCTTCGAAAAGAGGTCTTTCCGGAGACGTCCTTTGATGCAGTCATTGTGAGTGTTCCTTATCCCAATGCAACTCCTGAGGAGGTTATGAATGGAGTGGTTATTCCGATTGAGGAAGCGATCGCGGAGGTTGAGGGCATTAAGCAGGTGACCTCGGCTGCTGTAAGAAATATTGGCACGCTGACGATTGAGGTCGAGACCAGTTACAATACCCGTGACGTCATGGGTGATGTGCAAACCAACGTTGATGCCATTGATAACTTTGCCGAGAAAGCCGAGGAGCCGATCTTTGAAGAATTGGTCGTAAATCGGCAAATTCTTAGTCTTGCGATCACTGCTGATACCGATGAGGGCAGCCTTCGCCAGTATGCTGAAGGAATTCGTGATGGTTTGCTGAACTATGTCCCGCCTAGGCCGGAATCAAAGAAAAAGGCGTTTCTTGCCGATCCTGGAGGGTTCGTGCAGAACCTGCTCAAGGGGCGGGAGACCATCAAGAAAGTGGAGTTGGCATCGGTTCGACCGTACGAAATTTCAATCGAAGTTCCAGAGGTTACTCTTAGGCGATACAATCTCACGTTGCAACAAGTGGCGATGGCCGTTCGAGGCGCTTCGCTTGATCTTCCCAGTGGCTCCGTCAAAACTGACTCAGGCGAGATTGTAGTGAGGGCCCTGGGCCGTAAATACCGGGGCGAGGAGTTTCGGGAAGTGACTGTCAAAAAGATGCCTGATGGATCCGATTTGAGGTTGGGGCAGATTGCTTCAGTGATCGATGGATTCGAAGATATTGAACTTGTGTCTACTTTCAATGGTCGCCCGGCAGTCGTGCTTCATGTCTTCCGTGTAGCCGATCAGGACACTTTAGCGATTGCCAAACTTGCCCGGGAATACGTGGAGTCACTGGAGAAGCCTGAGGGTGTGGGGATCGACGTTTGGAATGACCAGAGTGTTATTTTGAAAGGCCGATTAGATCTCCTTAAAAGCAATATTGGGATAGGGCTCATTCTAGTTCTTTTCGTACTGGCACTTTTCTTGCGGCCAAGTTTAGCGTTTTTGGTGGCATTAGGAATTCCGGTTTCCTTCGCTGGTGGTCTCTGGTTGATGCCCGCTCTTGGGATTTCGATTAATATGATTTCCGCTTTCGCCTTTATTCTTGTTTTGGGAATTGTGGTGGATGATGCCATTGTGGTTGGTGAAAATGTTTATACCCGTATTCAGCAAGGTGAACATCCTAAGGAAGCGAGTTGGAAGGGGACTCACGAGGTCGGAATTGTAGTGATTTTCGGGATTCTCACGACCATGGCGGCGTTTACGCCCATGCTTGGTTTGAGTGGAGTGAGTGGAAAGATTTGGCCTAATATTCCCCTAGTGGTAATTCCGGTTTTGGGTTTTTCCTTGTTGCAATCGAAGTTCGTCCTGCCTGCTCACCTTGCCCTTCTTAAGCCGCATTCCACGACTCCAAGTGCTAATCCATTGACTCGCTTGCAGCGGAGAATTTCGGGAGGACTTGAGCGATTTGTGAAGGTCATTTATTCGCCGTTTCTGAAGTTATGTTTGAAGTTTCGCTATGTGGTTTGGACTGTGTTTATTGCCCTCGTAATCATCTCGGTATCGCTGGTGAAAACCGGTTGGTTACCCTTCCAGTTTTTTCCGAAAGTGGAGGGCGAAATTCTCTCTGCAAAACTTGAAATGCCTTTGGGGGCCCCATTTTCTAATACCCAGAAAGTGGTGAAGCGATTGGAAGCGGCGGCCCTTAAGCTTGGCGAAACAACGCAGGACAAAGATGGAGATTCTATTATTATCAATCAGCTGGCGACGGCGGGTATGCAGCCATTTCAGGGTGGATTTTCACCTAATACACCCACTGGAACCCATTTAGGGGAAGTGACCCTTGAACTCGCGGCAGCAAAGAATCGCGACCTCTCCAGTGAAGAATTAAAATCGATGTGGCAGGAACTTGCTGGTGAAATTCCAGAGGTAGTTTCGCTTGCGTTCAGGGCAGAAACGGCGGCGGGTGGGAATGCCATCGATATCAATCTTACTGGGCCGAATAACGATCAATTGGTAGCAGCGGCAACTTGGGCGACTGAGCGCTTGCGTAATGATTACAAAGGAGTGGTTGATGTCTCAAATTCCGACCGGCGTGGTCGGGAGGAGTTAATCGTCCGGGATCTGACGCCACGAGGTAAGGCTTTAGGTTTCGACCTGAACATGGTGATGAATCAGGTTCGCGACGCCTTTTATGGTAACGAAGTACAGCGGCTGCAGCGGGGTCGTGACGAGGTGAAAGTGATGGTCCGCTACCCCGAATCTGAGCGGGATTCGCTAGCCAATTTTGAGAAGATGAAGTTAAGAACCCCAGAAGGCGAAGAGGTGTCACTCCTTGATGTCGTGATTCCTGAATATGGTCGCGGGCCGGCTACGGTAACTCGCGTGGATCGTTTTCGCACGATCAGCCTCAAGGCAGATGTCGATCTTGCCAGAGGTTATAATGCGAATGAGATTGTAGAAAAATACACTGAGGAAGTGCTCGAAAAAATTTCAGGAAAATTTCCAGGTGTGCGGTATTCCTTCAAGGGCGAGCAGAGCGATCAACGCGACAGTATTCGTGAGATGGGGATCGGCTTTGTGGGGGCTCTTTTGCTAATGTATGTTTTGATGGCAATTCCTCTAAAGAGCTACCTGCAGCCTCTGATCGTAATGAGCGTGATCCCATTTGGCATGGTTGGCGCGGTGGCGGGACATATTTTTATGGGGCTAAATATGAGCATTATGTCAATGTGTGGAATTGTTGCGCTGGCTGGAGTGGTGGTGAATGATTCCTTGGTGCTAGTTGATTATGTGAACCGTAATAGAAAAAGTGGAACGAGCGTTTTGGAAGCCGCGCGTAATGCCGGGGTGAGGCGATTTCGGCCGATTCTTCTGACTTCACTTACGACTTTTGTGGGTCTCATGCCGATGTTGTTGGAAGATGATATGCAGGCAAAGTTTCTCATTCCAATGGCTGTTTCGCTTGGCTTTGGCATTCTCTTTGCGACCGCGATCACTCTCATCTTAGTTCCTTCACTCTATGTGATTCTTGAAGATATTCGTAACCGGGCCACTGATCTGCTCACGGGTAGAAATAAACCTTTGGCAAATCTGCAAACTAAGGGAGATTCGGAGCATGTTTCTTGAAGCTCTTGCGAGCGCCTTTCCTTCCAATACTTACACTCAAAAAGAGTGCTTTGAATTTACGCGGACGACTTCTTCCTATCAATCGCTAAGTAAACGTGGACGTGGGATTATGGAGAGGGTGCTGCTAGGAGACTCTGGGATTGCGCGACGACATTTCTGCACTGATAGCCCAGCTGCGATGTTCGAGGTGGGGGCTCAGGAGCTCAATGAATATTTTGAGAAAGAAGCTCCAACCCTTTCAATTGCGGCCCTCGAAAAAACGGGTGTCGATCCGTCCGAAATTGACGCTCTTATAATCTGCACTTGCACCGGATATTTGTGCCCGGGGATAACGAGTCATGTGGCCGAGAATATGGGGATGAGAGATAACGTTTATCTTCAGGATATTGTGGGTTTGGGGTGCGGTGCAGCGCTTCCGATGATGCGAGCTGCCGAGGGGTTTCTGGCTGCAAATCCCGGGAAAAAGGTTGCGACAGTGGCAGTCGAAGTTTGTTCGGCGGCTCTCTTTATGAATGAAGAACCCGGCGTTCTCATCAGTATGTGCCTGTTTGGCGATGGTGCTTCAGCGGCTATCTGGTCTGATGAAGAAGGTGATGGTAGGTGGAAGGTGGGTAAATTTGAATCGATTCATGTTCCAGAGCAGAGGGAGAAAATCCGATTCATCAATTCCGGTGGAAAATTGGAGAATAAACTTCATCGTGCGGTCCCTGGATTGGCGGCAGACGCAGTTGAAAAACTTTGGCAGAAGCGGCGGGGCGATCCGGACCAAGTGCTCGCGCATACTGGTGGAAGGGATGTGATTGAGGCTCTCGAGAAGCGAATGGGATGGGAATTACCCGAAACACGTGCGGTCCTGAAAAATGCTGGAAATTGCTCCAGTCCCTGCGTTCTTTTTGCTTTGGAAGAGCGTTTGAGGCAATCGGAAAACGATTCTCGCTACTGGTTGACTAGTTTTGGTGCGGGGTTTGCGGCTCATTCTTGTGAGATGTGGCGTTGACAGATCCTCATCTTCAGATGACCGTCCCCGCGACATGATTAATAGAAAAAGCCGGCTGATTTCCGGTCTACTAAGTGGCGCTCTCGGTTTCACTGCGATTGCTCAAGATCCTGCAGCTCCGGCAGGGGATCAGTTCAAGGCACCTGCCAACGTGGCGGCCGCTCCCGCTGAAGCTGCAAAGACAGAATCTGGATTGGCCTCGTTGGTTCTGAAGAAAGGGACCGGGACTGAGAAGCCTTCTGCGACTGATACCGTGAAAGTTCACTACACCGGATGGCAGGCTTCCGACGGCACCATGTTTGATAGTTCGCTGCAGCGGGGACAACCCGCTGAGTTTGCTCTCAACGGAGTGATCAAGGGTTGGACGGAAGGTCTGCAGCTGATGGTAGTTGGTGAGAAGCGCCGATTCTGGATTCCTTCTGACCTCGCCTATGGCGACCAGGGACGGGTTGCTGGTAATCTTACTTTTGACGTGGAGCTGCTTGAAATCGTCAAGCCCCCAGCAGCGCCCAAGGAACTGACTGCTCCGGCTGATGCTCTAATAACCGAGTCGGGTCTTAAATCCAAGATCCTGAAGGCCGGTGAAGGTGAGATGACTCCGGGACCTGAAGATGTAGTGACCACGCAGTTTACTGGTTGGAAGGCCGATGGGGAGTTCCTGACGACCTCAACCCGTAATCCTCAGCCCTCTCAGTTCAAGCTGAACGAACTAAACATCAAGGGATGGACCGAAGGTCTGCAGCTCATGAAAAAGGGTGAAAAGCGCCGATTCTGGATTCCTGCGAATCTTGCCTTTGGTAAAGAGGGAGAGGCGCCTGCCGGTGCTCCTGTGGGCGATTTGATTTTTGACTTCGAGTTGATTGATTTCCGGTCGGTTCCCAAGCCGCCACCGCCACCGAAGGATCCGAGTGCGCCAAAAGATGTGGCAGCTGCCCCTGAAGGTTCCACTAAGACAGAATCTGGAATCGCCTATACGATTATTAAGTCTGGCGAAGGAGATGCTTCTCCAACTGTTGGTGATCTCCTGAAGGTGAACTTTAAAGGTTGGGATACCAATGGTGCTTCAATTGGTTCCAGTGAAACGATGGGTGGTCCCATGGCCCTTTCTCTCGATCAATCGCCGATTAAAGGATGGGCGGAGATTTTAAAGATGATGAAAAAGGGTGAGAGCCGCCGTGTCTGGATTCCTGAAAATCTTACTTTCGAAACCAAAGGACGTGGAGCTCCCGAAGGCGCTTTGACTTTCGACCTTGAGTTGGTTGAGTTCAAACCGAAGCCAATTGCCCCCAAGGCCCCAGTGGATGTGGCTGCACCTCCAGCCGATGCAACCAAAACTGCTTCGGGACTCGCCTCTAAGGTTCTCAAAGCGGGAACGGGTAAGCGCAAACCGACAGCAACCGACACCGTTAAGGTCCACTATGCAGGCTGGACTACAGACGGAAAACTCTTCGATAACTCGATCGAGCGAGATGAGCAGGCTCAATTCCCTTTAAACCAAGTGATCAAAGGTTGGACGGAAGGAGTTCAATTGATGGTTGAAGGTGAGAAGAGGCGATTCTGGATTCCCGTTGAACTCGCGTATAATAATCAACCCGGTAAGCCTGCAGGAATGTTGGTGTTCGATATCGAACTCTTTACGATAGTTACCCCCGTAGCTCCCAAAAAGATTGAGGCCGTTACTCCGCCCATCGAGGTGAAACCGGCCAAGCCGAAGGAAGATAAACCTGCCGAGTAGTTCGAATTCCTGAAAATCATTCAAAACAGTCCGTTGCGTGATCGTAATGGGCTGTTTTTTTGTGGGCTATTTCGGAGTAATTTCTTGTGAGCTTGCTCCGGCTTATTTAGGAGCAGGATCATGTTGATTGATTTGCGGAGTGATACCGTCACCCAACCGACTCCCGAAATCAGGGAGGCTATGTGTCGTGCGAAGGTGGGAGACGATGTGATGGACTGCGATCCAACGGTGGCTCGACTCGAAGAAATGTCTGCGGAGATGTTGGGAAAAGAAGCCGGGATGTTCGTTCCGAGTGGGACCCAGAGTAATCTCTGTGCCCTGCTTTCTCACTGCGGGAGGGGAGATGAGTATTTGGTTGGCCAAACTGCTCACACCTATCTCTTCGAGGGCGGGGGCGCAGCAGCCCTTGGCAGTATTCAGCCCCAATCTCTTGATCAGGAAGAAGATGGGACATTGGCTCTGGATAAGCTTGCGGCACTTGTGAAGCCCGACGATTTTCATTTTGCGCGGACGAAGCTTTTGTGTCTTGAAAACACAACGTGGGGCAAGGTTCTTCCGATGGACTATCTCAAATTAGTTCAATCGTTTGCCAGTGACTATCAACTATCGCTTCATCTCGATGGTGCTCGGCTCTTTAACGCTTCTACTGCAACTGGGATACCAGCTGTTCAATTGGCGAAGCCTTTCGAGTCGGTATCAATTTGTTTGTCCAAAGGGCTGGGAGCTCCAGTGGGTTCGGTTCTTGTCGCTTCGGCTAATTTTATCAAAGAGGCGAAAAGGTGGCGCAAGATGCTTGGGGGAGGGATGCGTCAGTCCGGAATGTTGGCAGCGGCTGGAATTTATGTGCTAAAAAACCATATCGAGCGGTTGGTCGAGGATCACGAAAATGCCCGCCGATTGGGCGAGGGCCTAGCTGTTATGCCGAAGCTGAAGGTCGATCCAATCCAGACGAACATGGTCTTTGTTGATCTGTCCGAAGTGGATGGTGCGGCGGTGTCGCGGAGCCTTGAAGCGAAGGGGATAAAAATTGGGGGATACACCGGAGAGAAACAACGCCTTGTTACTCACTTGGGGATTTCCGCTAAGGATATTGAGCATGTGGTGAAGAGCTTCGAAGAAGCATGCGCGGGGTGACTTCCTGCAATGGCGATTGCGTCACAAACGCATAAAAAAGCGCCCCCGACGAACTGCCTGCGAAAAAGGAGGACCGCCCGGGGCGCATTGAAGAACGGGCTGGATTAATTTCCCGATCGCTGGCCAGTAAGTCAGAAAAATCAGACCTATGACAGCAAAAGTTTGAAAAGATTTTAATCTTGTTTCGGTGATCTAAACTACCCGTGCGGAATATCTCTATTTCCGGGGGGGTGGTCGGACTAGGAACTGGAATGCGTAGCAGCTTCAACCTGCTCGGGAAAATACTTCATCAGTGATTCTGTGACGTGGGGTGCAGCCATCCCAAGTCCACAAGCTGATGTTGCTTTCATGGCCTCGTTGATGTCGACCACTTCTTCGGTCCATGCTGCTAGGTCCAGTTCTTTGGCGTCGCCATTCAAGCGCTCGGTGAGCCGTTGAGTTCCGATACGGCATGGGAAACATTTGCCGCAGGATTCGTGCGCGAAGAAAGCCATCGCATCGTGGGCAGCTTTCACCATGTCGCGGGAATCATCGAAAACCATGATTCCGCCGGCTCCGAGGAAGGAGCCGTGCGAACGGATACAAGGATCATCTAGGGTGAGGTCATCAAGGATTTGATGACCGAGGAATCCTCCCGAGAGTCCTGCCATAGTGACGGCTTGAATAGAGCGTCCATCCAGTGGTCCGCCTGCCCAATCATAAAGAAGGGTTTTCAAGGGAAGACCGATGGGGATCTCGTAGTTCCCCGGTTGTTTGATGTCACCGGAAAGCGAGATTAATTTGGTGCCAGCGTGGTCACCCATAGCTAATGATCGATACCATTCGGCGCCTTTGTTGATAATGTGGGGAATGGCGCAAAGGGTTTCGACATTGTTGACAGCGGTTGGTTTGTCTTCAAATCCGTGAGTGACGGGAAATGGTGGCTTGTTGCGGGGAAAAGGGTGTTTGCCTTCCAGCGAGTTCAGCAGCGAGCCTTCCTCACCACAAATGTAAGCACCCGCTCCTCGGCGGATATATAGGTCAAATTCAAATCCGGATCCGAGAATGTTGTTTCCAAGGATTCCGGCTTCCTTGACTTCGGCGAGGCATCTTTCGAGAAGGATGTTGGTCTCGGGATACTCGTAGCGAAGGTAGATGAACCCGCGCTGAGCTCCGGTGGCGAAACCCGCAATGATCATGCCCTCGATAAGTGAGAAAGGATCGTAGTCCATGAGAGCACGATCCTTGAAACATCCGGGCTCGCCTTCGTCAGCATTACAGACGATGGACTTAGGGTGGCGATCGCACTCGGCAACAGCTTTCCACTTCAATCCGGTGGGGAATCCGGCACCCCCACGCCCTGCGAGTTTTGATTCAGTAACCACTTCGATAACACCACTCGGCTCCTCTTTGAGAGATGACTCAAGAGCTTTGAAGCCACCATTATCTTGGTAACCCTTAAAAGTATTGTGACCTTGCTTGCGGATGTTGGAGAAGAGTGCTTCTTCCTTGCCGCTGGGATTCACGGGAGGAAGCGGGGAAGGAGTGGGCTTGAGGACGTCTGCTGATTCGCCCGCGAGAGTGGTGTGGGCGGTGAGAACCGGGATGGGCTCGTCACAGCGACCTGAGCAGGGCATTTCAGTAGCATTCTGGCCCTGTGCTTTTAAAGTTTTGAGGATGTCGTTCCCTCCGCGAAGGCTGCAGATATTCCCGGTGCAAACACGGGGTGCATCCAATCCGCCGGGAGTGCGGGAGAAATGGTGGTAGAAGGTGACTGTGCCGTAAAGATCTGCGAGAGGAGTTTTTAATCCTTCGGACACCGCGCGAAGGGAGGCATCGGAAAGGTAGCCATCACGATTATGAAACGCGTGAAGTAGTGGGAGAAGCGGGGCGGGTTCATTTTTCCACTGATCTATAAGTTGTTGATCGGAACCTGAAATGGCCATGTCGGAAGACTGACGGGTCATTTAAAAGAAACAAGGGGGAAGCGCCTGTCGGCTTACTATCGTGACTAAAAAGTAGTTCCGATAGCAAAGTGGAAAGCGCCACCAGGTTCTCCGCTGTTTTGTGACAGAGAACGACCGTATTCCAGCCGAATGGGTCCTACCGGTAGGTTGATGCGAACTCCTAAGCCGGCAGCCAATTCCACTTCGGAATCGAGTCCCGCAGCATCGATAAAGACTAGGGCTTTAAATGGACCGGCGAGATTGTACATGTATTCAGCATTCGCGATCCACCACTCTGTTCCTCCCAAAGCGTTGCCGTTGAAAGATGATCCCATCTTAAGTTCGGGAAAGGAGCGGATGGTGTTTGCTCCACCTAGGAATTTTCGTAGGTCGATGGGTAGGTTTTGGTTCTCGCTAGCTGGGGAGATAAAACCTCCCCGCAGGCCCAAAGCGTAAGAGGAATTTTCGCTCAGTGTTTGATAGTAGCTAATTTGACTTTCCACCTCGAAAAAACCAATGGTGTTATCGCCATCTGAAAGACCAAGAGATGTGTTGAGGCGAGCAAACCAACCGTCTGAGGGCAGCGCGGAGTTGTTGCGCCTATCGAATAGCTGCTGCAGGCCGAGTCTTGAGACCATGTAGTTTCTTGAGCCGGCCAATTCTTTGGGAATCGGGGTGTTGATCGAGGTTTGGGACATGGTTAGGCCAACAGTGCTGGAGTAGTTTTCACCCCATTTCCATGTCAATTCACTGCCAATTCCTCCTTCTAGTTTGTCATAGTTGTCGAAGTTTCGATTAATGAGAAAAGCGCGGTTGGCGAGCCTTAGATCCTGATCCAAAAAAAACGGATTGCTGAGACTGATTGCACCCAAGCCACCTAGCGAAGTAATTTCAGCGACTGCTGACAAATTCGATAGGCTTCCCCATGGGTTGCGGTCAAAGTAACGAAGGCCGAGGGTGTAACCCTCGATCGATCCATATCCCAAAGCGACGGAGTATCCCCTTGCTTTGGCTTCCTTGAGATGAAGAGTTAGATCTAGTTCAGTATCGTTAATTTCGGTTTTCTCAAGGCGGACACTGGAAAAAGCTCCTGTTGAGAGTAATTTCTGAATCTCTTGGTTTGCCAATTCTTCGTCAAAGTTTTCACCGATCAGTTTGGTGAAGCGATCCCGGATATTAGCGGGTTTTGTTTTGTTGAGGCCGGTGGTCTGGAATGAGCGAACAAGGTATTTATTTCCCGGTGTGATCAGGAAGTTAAGGAGGAGTTTTTTGCCCTTGGTTTCCTTTAGCATAGTCAGTGAGATATCGGGATATCCTTGTCTGCGATAGTCTTCCGTGATGTTGCGGCGTAACGAAATAATGTTTTCTGCGGTGGCTGTTTCTCCTTTAGCTTCACTGGCCATTTTTTTCAGAGCGGCCGAGGGTTTGACCCGGCTTTCTAGATTAGGAGTGTCGAGGGTAAATAGCGGTCCTTTCTGGATCTTCAGAGTGAATGGGATTTCGCCGTTAGCTTGGCGCGTTTCTTGAACTGCCGTAACGATACCTTCCCAGTATCCATCTGTGTGCAAAAGATCACGAACCCTCTCTAGGCCTTCTTCAATAAATTTGGCTTCAAAGGCCCGCCGTTTAACCGTCTCGGGAAATGTCGCTTGGAATTGGTCCTGGATTGCCTGGACGTCATCGAAGCCAATGACTTTGATTGATCCTAGAAATTGTGAGAGACCTTCTTCAATGGTGAGTCGGATTTTATCATCCGAGATTCTTTGCCCTAAAATCACGGCATCTGGAAGACCATGGGTTCTTAGATAAGATTCGACTAGGTAGGCCGCATCGTCGGCTCGTGAATCGGTGGCCTCTCGCTTACGAATATAGTCCATTCGACCAGCGACTGCTTCCAAGAGGGTCTCTGAGGTGAATGATCGCAAGCCGACAAATTCCACACGTGCACCAGGAGTCAATGCTGAGGTGACAAGCAGAATCAATATTGTGATCCGGAGAACCATGGAGTTTACTTAAAGCGGAACGAGAAAACGACGAGCGCTCTCGTTTGCCCTTGTTCATCGATTTGGGTGGTGAAATCCCAACGATCGTCAAGATTGAGGGTTGCTGAGGAAAAATTTTGCCCTGAGTATTGATTGGTTTCGCCGAGTGAAAGTTTGATTTGGCCGGAGTTTTTGAGGAATCTTTGGAGGACCGACTTATCTTTTTCACCATTCCTGCGACGGAGGGTTTCGAAAAGGTATTGAAGTGCCTTTTGTGAGGCGACTTCTTGATTTGCAAGTTGTGCTGACACGGAACCGGTAGCTAAAAGAAGCATGATTTCACTTTCGGGAAGCGGTGGGTCCGAGGTGAGGACAAGTTTCGGTTTTTGAAGTGTCCCCGATAAGTAAACTTGAACGAGGTAGGAACTGACTTTAGAGCTTCCTTTGAGATCAAGGTATGGATTAGCCGGTGAATCGGGGCGCAGGGTGATAGAGCCCGACTGCACTTCCAGCTTGCTGAAAGGAAGGTCGGCGACAAGATTTTCGGTGCTCAGAATACCGGAGGTTATGGGCGCTCCTATTGTTCCTCTGATTTTCAAATTTTGGCCGGCAATCTTGCCATCTACAAGATTACCTCGAATCAAAATGGGGTCTTTTGTCGTGATATCAATTTCAAGATTCCATTCCATGATTCCGGAGGGAGGCGAAATCATTTGATTCTCCATGTTGGGTCTTTGTGAAAATGAGGGAAGGTTCGGTCTTGGGATTTCGGTTGTTCGGGGGACGCCAAAGGGAAGGATTTCAACATCTTTGTATATGAGGCTGTCAGCAATTTTGAGAGTCCCAGCGATTTTAGCTTTCGAATAGGGGCCTGTGATTGTGAGGTTAGGGTGGCCGCGGAAATTGAAATCCTTGGTGCGATAGAGAAGAATATATTTCCCCTCTACTTTAAGGTCTAAGACAGGATCGAAATCAGCATCTTTTGAGGTTAGGTTAATGGATCCTCTGACGGTTGCTTTGCCGCCCGATGCTATGATAGGGCTCTCATTGATTGTTATGATGTCATTCGCAAGCTTGAGGGTGATTCGTGAATCATGAAATTCCGAGCCGGGAGAATCATCAAGGCGCATTTTTTTGACCTTTAAGTCGGCATCCCCTGAAAATTGTGGGTTGGAAAGTGTGCCAATGACTTTCATGTTAAGATCCAAGGATCCTTGAATATCTTTAACTATAGGAACGAATGGCTGGATCCGGGTTAGGGCTATTCCGGCATCTTTTATTTCGAATAAGAATTCTTTTTCTGGCTCTGATTCAGGAAGCCCCAACCATGTTTTTGGTTGCAGAGGCAGGTTTCCGAAAATTGTCATTAAGTTGGAAGTGCCGTCTTTTCCTGATCCAGTTAGGGTGAGTTCTTGTTCAGTGGTCTTAAGTTCCAGATTTAAACCAAGGCTTGGAAGGTCGGCCTCAAAGTTGGGACTGAGATTTTTTGCGTTAATATTGCCGTCCAATCGAGGTTCCATGAGTGAGCCCGACAATTTCAGGTCGAGATTCAGTGTCCCCATGATGTTGGGAATGGAGGGGATGAGCGGCTGGATGCGACGGAGGTCCAGTTGGTCGTTTTTAACTGTTAGGGTAATAGGCGAATCCAGCGGGATCGTTTTCAGATCGATCCATTTTCGGGGAAGAAATGGGAAGGTTCCATTTAGTTTGAGTATTTGTCCTGCGGGATCTTCTGCCTCGACGTCCACAATAAGCCTTTTAGCGTCGGACTCCACATCAATTACTATTGTGGCAGGAAGGAGTTGTGGAGTAGCAGTTGACTGGAAGTCTTTCAGGGAAACCGTTCCATTTAGTGAGGGATTTGCAAAGGTGCCGGTAAGGTTGAAGTTTTCAGCATGCAGAATCCCGGAAAGTTCAGCTGGTATAGGGAAAAATGATGAGAGTCGTTCGAGGGTGAGGGGCTTCGATTTGATCTTCAAGGAGATCTCTTTCTTCGATTCTATGATGTCATTTAGCGAGCGAGTTGAGAGAGGTGCTGGGAAGTTTGCTTTAACCGAGAGAAGCTCATCGTCTTTTTCAAAAACCTTAATGTAGTCAACTCCAAGAATGTCATTCGACCAGTTTAGTTTGGCCTTAGCGACTGCCTCGGAAGTAATTATTTCGAGGCGTTCGACCGCAATCTTATTGGGCCAGTTCCAGGTGATCGTCCCGTTGGTGAGGGCTTGCGGAAAGTTAGGCTGATGGAGGCCCAGTTCCAATAGGTCTAGTGAGCCTGAGTGCTCGGCTATTTTAAAATCACCCTTGGCTGTGGAGGTGAATTTTAGAGGCCCTTCGAGATTCTCATTGAGAATCGTTGCGTCATTGATCTCTGAGTAAAATTTGGCCTGATAGGTTTGTGAATCGACCTGAAACTGGGCCGTGGCTCGGAGGTGATCAAGGGTCGAGGCAAATAGGCGAGCCTCTCGGGAATCGTAATGAACTTCTGCATTAATGGTGGGAAATTTGGGCCAATCGACGACGAGATCTAGCTCAGCTGAGGAATCAAGAATTGAGCGATTCAGCACCATGACTCCCTCAGCTTTTAGTTTCTCATCAACAACGACTTGAAGGTTGATGGGATTTTCAAAGGGCGAGAGGAGGTCTTCTGTGCTGGCGTCGATGGAGGCACGTGAGATTTCTTGATTTTCATACCTCAGGTCGCAAGCCTCGAAGGCGATCGAGCCAGTTGCGGTGTTGATTTCGAGCTTGGTGATATCACCGGACGCTTCAAGGCCGGGCCTTGCGAGCCCGATGAGGCTAGGAATCGACAGGGAAGGCGATTGAAGTGAAATTCGGTGGGAGGATCCAAGGTCGGATTCTACGAGGAGTTGGCTTTCGGCGACTGAGATGATCATTGAAGCTGATTTCTCTGGCTTGAAGAAAATATCCCGAATCGCAAGCTGCGAATTAAAGGTAACTTGGTCGATGAAAAAGCCATCCTTATTCCAGGTCAGGACGGACTCTGGATTGTAAATGTTGCGGTCGAGATGGTCACGTGATTGAAGCTCGGAAATTAGGTAGGATCTCTCGCCAGCGGTATGAGTGAAGGATGCCAGCGAAACTTGGGTGATATCACCGACCTCAACTTTAAGGTCGGTGATTGAAATTTCGGCAGGCTGGATGAAGCCCTTGATTAGACCCAGGGCATCTTTGAGAGAGGCTTTGGAGTCAGAGGATCGTCTCTGAGGGCGGGGGCCTGACAATGCTTTGGTTTTGGGAGCCTCTGGATCGATTACAATATGAAGTCGACTTAGGACGATGGACTCGAGCTCCTTGTTAATTAGTGATCCGAGCGACCATTCAACTTTGATCAAATCGGATTCAAGACTTTGAAGGGTTGATTTTCCCTTAATGGAAATATCACGGATCGATATCCCCGAGAGAGCTGTCCCCTCGATTTTAAAGTCTCCCGAGAGGTCCTGGGCAGCCAATTGTTGTAAAATAATCTTTTCAACTCCCCAGCGAATTCCGGGGCCGTTTACCCACATCAGGACGCCAACGATTAGAATGAAAGGATAAAGCATCCGCCTTCTCCAAGGCCGACGGGGCTTTGGGGAGTCTTTAGTTTTATCCTCTAGAAGTGGCATCGTGCAGGAACTCTCTTGTTATGACGAGAATGCGACGACTTTCATTGCGTTTATTGTGCCAATTGGCCAAAAAAGACAAGGAATGTCGATCTCCCGAGCGATAGTGAATTTGGGAGTATTCTTGGAAACAGAGCTCCGAAGCTACCGAGCGAAGGCTTGGTAGGCCTTTTCGACGGAATCCTTTTTGAAAGTTCCGGACTGCATCAAGAGGCCGTATTTCTGGGTGAGCGACTCGTCTTTTTTGAGGATGTGATTACCGTTTCCGCTTTTGGTGAAGCTTTTCTCGCCAAAAGGGTTTGCAGTGAGAAGGCCATAGGTGCGGGCGTGCCAGAAAGTGGGGTGATTATGATTTGAGGGGTGGTCCATCATAGTAATCGTGACGTCCTTATCGGAGCTGTCGGGGCCATAGTAGCTGACCCAGCGTGCGCGCTTGCCCCAGGCTTTTTTGTCGGTCTGGCCTTCAGAGTTGGCGATGTGGCCTTTTGCGACCTGGCCTTCGTGCCGCAAGGTGGGGGAAACGCGAAGGGCGAAGGAACCTTCCTTGGTGTCCCCGAATTTTACTTCAGTCGCTGCGGTCAGCGTTGAGTGGACTTCGATCGCGAGTGATTTTTCATTGGGTTTACTAAATTTATAGGTTCGAGTTTCCTTAAGAATCACCTTTTTGTCCTGCTGCCACTCAAGGTTGACCGAAAATGTCCCATCTTTGGATTTCCCGAAGGATGTGTGGACGATATTCGATTTGTGATCTTTTGAGTGCCAGAAATCGTTTCCGTTGACATCGCCGTGGGTGAACCAAAAGGAGCGGTGGTGGGGGTGATCCGGTTGCTCGCCCTCTACGTTCTTTTTCATGGGGAAGTTCCGGGTGAGCCCAACTCCGGTGGGCCCTACGAGTGGATAGAGGTAGGGCAGATGGTGGTCGGTCCGGTATTCTGTGATCAGAGTGTCACCATCAAAAAGCTTCAGGGAGGAGTCGGTTTTTTCCTGACGAAAGCCGGCGAGCGCGGATTGAGCGAGAAGGGCGGAGATGAGGAGAAAAGTCGATTTCATAGCTGGGGATGGGTAATCTGTTCTGCATGAAAAATAAAGAAGGGAAATTGCGAGAATAATTGCGCGACAGATTTTCCGAAATGTCAGATTATTGATCTGATGGAGGAATTTAATGATTTGGTGGACCAGTATCATAAGGCGTTGTATCGCTTTGGCCTTACCCTGACTAAAAACTCTTGCCGCGCGGCGGATCTCGTGCAGCAGACTTTCGTGATCTTAGTGCAGAAGGGGCATCAGCTTAAGAATCGCTCGAAGGCTAAGACTTGGCTTTTTACGACTCTCTATCACGAGCACCTTGGAAATGTCGGTTATTCCCAGCGCCATCTCGGAACCGAGATTACCAAGGCAGAAGATAAGTTAAGATATGAAGAGCAAGATTATGGTCGGAAGTTGGATGCCCGGCAGACGGTGGGGTTTTTGAGCGAATTGGACGAAACCTTCTGCGCTCCCTTGACTCTTTTTTACCTACAACAACATTCTTATCAGGAGATTGCTGAAGTTCTTGATGTTCCCATCGGCACTGTGATGTCTCGAATTTCGAGAGGTAAGGAGCAGCTACACAAAAAAATGATCTCGGAAGCTGCGAAAGCTCCGACGCGCCTCGTCGATTTTTAATCTGATACGATTCGCCGACAACATGGATAAGAAACGCGCCAAATTCATCCTGAAGAGCTTTCGCTCAGACGCAGAGGATTCGACTGAGCCTATTTTTGCGGAAGCGCTGGAGTTGGCCGCTAAGGATCATGAATTGGGAGAGTGGCTTGCGGCCGAGCATGCCGAGGATGCTACTTTTGCGTCGATACTTTCAGATGTTAAGATTCCAGAGGAACTCCGTGATGCTATTTTCCGAGTTTTGGAAGGAGCTCAAGAGCATTCTGCTGAATTTGATGCCGATTTTGTCGAAGCTCTCGCTTTGATCCGACCTCCTAAGGATTTTCGTGATCAGATTTTGCAAGCGATATCAGTTGAGCAGAACACTATGGAAATATCGAAGCGTCGTAAACGTCGCTTTTTCAAAACAGCTTTGTGGGCGGTTTCTGCCATGGCTGTAATCGCGATTATGTTCGGGGTGGGAGCTTTCTTTGCTGGAGCCGGTGGGAACACCCTCGCTGGAACGACCCCGAGGGAGGTGGAGGATTCCGCAATTGCAATGCTGCAGTCGCCCTTTTTTTCGTTCGATCTGCAAAACGATCGGCAGGCCGCACTTTACGAATGGCTTGATGGAAAAGATCTGCCAATACCGGTGCAATTGCCTGAAGGTCTGAAGGTTGCAAGGGGGGTTGGTTGTAAGTTTCTTGAGATTGGTGAGGAGAAGCACCGTGGTTCGTTGATCTGCTATAAGAAGAGTGAGGAGGTGATTTATTTGGTGATGATGGAGCTCAAGGCTATCGATACGAACGAGATCGGCGAGTTTGAAGCTGCAGTCGGAATGTGCCGCAACTGCGATAAAAATGACGAGTGGGCCGTGACCCAATGGGCCGATTCCGAGCACGCTTACTTTCTATTGAGCAAAATAGAGCCCAGTGAATTGGCGGACGCTCTCTAAATTTCTCGATCTCAATAAAAAAGTTACTCACGGGAGGGTATTCGTAAGGGTGCTTTTTTTTTAATAAGTGAAGTGGTCTTCACAGGTAAGGGCGGGCCATGGTCGCAAAAACTGAAACAATAAGTTTTATGGTGAGAGCATTCGGCAAATCTTCCTCGGTCACAATCGGGGAATGTGGGCGTTGCGGGCGAGGCGTTTTTGCCTTAGAACTTTGCAGATTCATATGGCACCCGAACTACGTTACTGTAAAAACCTCTTCAATTACTCCCGTCGCGAGTCACGGGAGGTGACTGTTGGAAACGTGAAAGTGGGGGGCGGTAATCCCGTCGTGGTGCAATCGATGATCACCTCGGACACCCGTGATACCGAGGCCTGTGTTAAGGAGGTGCTGCAGCTGGCGAATGCGGGTTGTGAGGTGGTTAGGATTACGGCCCAAACGCGGAAGTATGCTGGGAATCTCGAGAATATCCGTGATGGAGTTCGGGCTGCTAATTGCGAGGTTCCCTTAGTGGCGGACATTCACTTCAAGCCGGATGCAGCTTTTGAGGCAGCGAAGTGGGTGGAAAAAGTGCGGGTCAATCCGGGGAATTACGCGGATAAGAAAAAGTTTGAGATCCGGGAATACACCGATGAACAATACGAAGAAGAGTTGGGCCGGATTCGGGAGGAGTTTGCTCCGTTGGTTACTCTTTGCAAAGACCTTGGCCGTGCGGTGAGGATCGGGACCAATCATGGTTCTCTTTCCGACCGCATCATGAATCGTTATGGTGACACTCCGCTTGGAATGGTAGAAAGCGCGCTGGAGTTTGCGCGGATCGCGCGGGAGGAGGATTTTCATAATTTCATCTTCTCGATGAAGGCCTCGAACCCAAAGGTCATGATCGAAGCTTACCGTCTCCTAGTGGCGCGGCTTAAAGCGGAAGGTTCCGATTGGAATTACCCGCTTCACTTGGGGGTGACGGAGGCCGGTGACGGTGAGGATGGCCGCATTAAGAGCGCGATTGGGATCGGGAGTCTGCTGGCGGATGGAATCGGAGATACCATCCGCGTGAGTCTGACCGAAGATGCAGTGCATGAGGTTCCGGTGGCGCAGGCTTTGGTGAAAGCGATTCCGGAGGGTGGCTGTGAGTCCGGAGTCAAGGAATCTTGGAATCCTTTTGAATACGAGCGTCGCAAGAGCGAGATTCAACGGGTGGGCGGACGATCTTTGGGTGGCACGGAATTGATGCGTGTTTTCACCTCTCGCAAAAAGTGGGATTCGGTGGCTCACAAGATCGACCAGATGGGCGATTTTAAGCCGGAAATCGTCGGCGAGGATTCGGGTGTGGTGGAGCTTGATCCCCGGGAAAACGAGGTGATCTCGGAAATCAATCATTCGGATGAGCCGAGATTGCTTACGGTAAAAGATGGGTTAGACCTCCCGACTATTGCCGCTTTCCGCCTACTGGCAGCAAAGGCTGACGCTCGGCATTCGATTTTGCTTAAGGACACCCTCGCTCCATCGAATGATGTGGCGGCTGATTTTCTTCCGACCTTGTTGAAGGCCTCCATGAATTTGGGTTCGTTGATTTGCGATGGAATTGGAGACGCGATTCTGGTGCAGGGCGAAGAAGCTCCGGGGCAATCGCTTCGACTTTCCTATAATATTCTTCAGGCGGCGGGCGCACGAATTTTCAAGACCGATTACGTGGCGTGCCCGAGCTGCGGACGGACCCTCTTTAATCTTCAAGAGACGACCCAGAAAATTCGTGAAGCCACCGGACATTTGAAAGGGGTTCGAATTGCAGTCATGGGATGTATTGTAAACGGGCCTGGTGAGATGGCGGACGCGGATTTCGGTTACGTCGGTGGAGCTCCAGGCAAAATCAATCTTTACGTCGGCAAGCAGGCCGTGAAATTTAATATCCCGGAGGGTGATGCAGTTGAGAGACTGCAGGATTTAATTCGTGAACATGGGCGCTGGGTGGATGCGCCAGAACAAGCTGCGGAGGTCTAGGTCATGAATGCGGTAGATGCTCCGGCTCACGAAACTCAAACGAGGACTAAGAAAAAGTCCGATAAGCCTTGGCAGGTGGTCGTTCTTGATGATCCGGTGAACCTGATGGAGTATGTGAGTCGCGTGCTTATTAAAGTTTTTGGGTTTTCAAAGGAGAAGGCGGAGGAGTTGATGATGGCTGTTCACCAAAGAGGTAGAGCCGTTGTTTGGAGCGGGAATCGCGAGAAAGCGGAAATGTATGTGAACCAACTTCACAGCGCCCAACTGCATGCCACTCTTGATAGAGCAGAATGACAGTAGGACCAACAGTTGCCGGCGGATTGAAGCTGGTGCCCGAAACGGAGCAAGATTGGATGCTTCTGATTGGGATCGCGGGCGATAGTGACTCCGATTTGGCGGGAAGGCTGGCTGGATTGATGGATGAGGACTCGATGTGGGATGAAATCGTGGCGCCTGAGTTAAGCGAGGAGTTTTCAAAACAGCGAATCACTGTAGTGAAGGAGGTGATGAAGGCCAAGGAAGAGGGTGAAGACATTCACATTCTGAAGGGTAGTGTAGAAGTCTGGTATGGTGCTTTGAATCAGGCCCGGCTGGCTCTTGAGGACAAATACAAATTTGGGGCCCGTGAAGAAGTAGATCCACAAATGTTTGAAGATCCCTCGGCGCGTGCCGCTTACTTCCGCAACAACTTTTACAGCCACGTTCAGGGCTTGTTGCTTCAGTATGTAATGGTTGACTAGGTAAATTGTCTGCGTATCTGCAGCCATTCTGGAAATCGCATTTCTTTATTTATTCGCCGAAAAGAGAGCGAGCTTCGGCCAAAGCTTTAGCCGACGTGATCTCAGTCATGCAGCGATGATCAAGGGGGCAGTTGTTCAGGAGACAGCCGCTACAGGCAACGTGTTCGCGGATAACGTGGTGAATTTTCCCGAGAGGCCGCCGCCATTCGGGTTCGTTCGGGCCAAAGAAAACAAGTGAAGGTGTGCCTACAAAGGAGGCGAGGTGCGGGATGGAGCTATCACTTGCAATGAGCCCGTGGCAGGTCGCGAGGAAGTCGATGAGATCAGGGCCTTCGGATGAGCAGACTTTCTTGCCGAGGGATTTGGCGAGAGCGAGAGCGGGCTCTGGGCGATCAGGGCGCTGGACGATCGCCAGATCAAATCTGCCGGAGAACTCTTTGGCTAACTCTGTGAAACGATCAATCGGCCATTCGGCAGCATCCCCAAAATCGGATCCAGGTGAGATCGCAAGGATCGGAAGTTCTGGAGCTTGAGGCCTAGGTGGAGGGGCGAAATACGCTGGCTGAAAAGGGTCAAAGCCTAGTTTTTTGACAAAGTGGAGATAGCTCCGGACGCGATGCACGATGGGGCCGGACTTTTGGTCGATTTCTACGGTTTGAGTCAGATATCTGACAAGCTTGTCCTCAGGAAAACCTAGGCGGGTTTTGACTCCAATCCTTGCAAAGGCTTGCGCTGCGGAGCTATTCTCCCAGGCAATCGTAGCCTCAATGTTTAGATTGGATTCTTTGATTAAATTACTGATCTTTCGGGCTGAATCAGAATGAGAATGCTCAACGACTCGACTCACTTCATCAACCTTACGCCATAATGGAGCTGTTTCATGGTTGGCAACGACTACAATCCGGATGGCTTGAATTCCTCGAACTGCTGGAATGCTGAAACAAGCCTCCGCGATCGAATCGGGTGAGGCGATTGCCAGATAACCTTCGTTCAACTGGAGGTAAGGCCGGTCTTGGGGGAGCACGGCCTGAGACGTTTCGGGCATGAAGGCAAGATAGAGGGAATGAGGTAAGATGTCACGCGAGAGTGACTGGATCGAGGGGAGGGAAATGTTTCGGACGATGGTAATCGGGATCTCCATCGCCAAGATTTCCAGCACTGACGAAGATTTGGTCCGGTGAGTTAAGGATGAAGCAGGCGTTTAGGAATGTCGATTTACTGAATCCGTAGTGTTTCTTTAACCATGACAATGGAATGCTGGCGCGAGCCCGCCAGCCATCGCTATTCACTTCTGCTGAGGTTTTCACATCAGGAATAGGCAAGGGTTCGCCCGGAGCAGGTATCAACGGGGCGGAAAATGCGCTCGACCACCATCCGCCGTTCGGAGCAAGGTTGAATTCGAGATAGCGGCTTTTATCGGATGAAAGCAGGAAGAATTCAGCGACGTCGTATTTCCAAAGCTCGGCCTGATATTGCCCAGGCCGGCTGTCCGGGTGGTGCAAGCCAGGAGTGCCTTCCTGGCTTGCAAGAAAGTGAAAATGAGTTTGATCGATCCAGAAAAGAAACTTTGACAATTTTGTAATTTTCGAGCCCGACCAATCCGTTAAAGGTATGACTCCATGGTGCTGGAGCTCGTGAAAAGTCGGAGTGACTTCTGCAAAAATGACCGGAATTCGTTCCACGTACCATACAAGACGAAAAAATATCAAATTTCTCAAGAAGAACGACAGGTTTTCACTCGTCACATCCGTATAAATATGAGACTTCTTAGTATCAAAGATAAGTTTAATGAGACCAATTGAGTATATCGGGGCTGCTCCGGTGAAAAAAAAGCGCAGAAGCTCACTGGGTGGGTGGCTTCTCGTTGTTTTTGCGGTCGTTCTGGGTGGTTTTTTTCTCCGCCCTTTGATCCCTTTTCTCCGTGCTCAAACTGACTTGACCTCCCCTGCGAATGTTCGCGAGTCCATCACGACCCTTGAATCAGATGGTGATTTTGGCTCCCGATTGGCAGCGGCGGCTCTTGAGAGAACGCAAGCCCAAGTTAATTACGATGGTTCTTACTTCAAAATTGATTTTCCCAACGGCGATATTGCTCCAAATCGCGGGAAAGCAGAGGATTTGATCGTGAGGGCGTATCGGAGTCTTGAGATTGATCTCCAAGTGGATGTTCATGCTGACATAAGAGAGAACTTTTACTCATATCCACAGATCTTCGGTTCCAAAGTGCCAGATCCTAATATTGATCACCGGCGGGTTCAGAACCTGCAGCGTTTCTTTACTCGTAAAGGGCAGGTTTTGGGTGTGAGTCAAGATTCAGAGGACTACGGTTTTGGTGATATTATCATTTGGCAATTACTTGATGGGAACAAGCATATCGGGATTGTCGTTCCAGGTCCGGGTGCCAAAAAAACCGAGAAGTGGGTCGTTCACAACATAGGCGACGGTCCTCAGTGGGAAAAGAAGCTCTTTGATTACTCGATTAAGGGGCATTACCGCTACGGGGAGTAAAGCTCATATTTTCTGTGACTGCCAAAGCAGTGATGATCTAGTTTTTGCCGACCTTGTTCGCCGCTACGCTAACGACGGTATTTGTTCTGTGGCAAAGGGTGGTTGGTGGATTGTTTTCCTCGACCGTAATGATAATTGCTTTCTCTCGAATTTTCACATCTGTTGTGAAACGCAAGTCTTAGCGGAAGGTCACGGGAAGTGACTTTTCGAGGTGAGCCCGAAGCTTGTCGTGGGCAGTGTCGATTTCCTTTTGCTTCATCGTGCCCTTATGAGATCGATAGCCAAATGAGTAGGCGATGGATCGTTTGTCAGCTGGCATTTTCTCCCCGGATGGATCATGGAATTGGTCGAAGCAAGTAGCGGAAACCAGCAAGGGATCGCTGTGTTTGCCGAGGGCCTTTTCGATCTCCGCATTACTGGTTTTAATGGGAAGTTCCATCGCGATGTCACGGCTCGATCCTGGAAATTGAGGGAGGGGCTCGATTTGGAACATGTCTTGTTTGATTCCAAGGACCTTTTTCTGATCGAGTTCGGCGAGGTAGATGGGAGCTTTGAAGCCGATTTCACGAGCCCGGGAGGGCATGATCTGGGCAAAGGTGCCAATCGGTTTGCCGCTGAGCTGGATATCGCCGCTGAGGAGGAAACCATCGCGAGCACGGGTTGTGAATTGAATCGAGCGATTACCAAGCGCGGCTTGGATGGCAGCCTTGAGATCGTAAAGGTCAAGTTGGCGGTTCTCGCCACGAGTCCAAGAAAGAGGGCTGGCTTCTCCACCGAGGAGAAGTGCGATGGAATCGGCTTCGAGATCGGTGGTTTTACCACCACCGACGTTTCGAAACTGGCGTCCAGCCTCGAAGAAACGGAGAGTTTTGGCGCCTTGCCGGAGATTGTTTTCCGCCGTGGCAAGAAGTCCAGGAGTGAGTGCGGGGCGCAGAATGGCGTGATCTTCGCTGAGCGGGCGAGCCACTTTTACGAGATCGCCGTCCTGAATAGGGCGAAGCGGAAGGCAGTCACGGAGTTGATTCTCTGCGATGAGTTTGATGGTTTGAGTCTCGTGAAAGCCCAGCGCGACAAGATTTTTCTTGAAATCGAGGAGGCGATCGTAGTCGCGGTCGATCTTACTTTCGTCGACGGCAGTCCCACCAGTGCGGGATGGGATATTTTCCAGTCCGTGGGTGCGGGCAATTTCTTCGACGAGGTCAGCGGAACGTTCCAGGTCGCCGCGCCAGCTTGGGATTTTCCAGGTCTTAAGATCAGAGGAAGAAAGACCAAGGCGAGAGAGGATGGTTCCGGCGTCTTCCAGCGAGATGCTGTTGTCCATGAGTTGGAGCATACGGTCTACGTCGAGTTCGACTGATGGAAGTTCTCTGGGGAGGCGTCCGGCGGTCGCGGTTTGCGAGCAAATTTCACCGCCGGCAATTTCAAGAATGAGGGCGGCTGCGAGAGCCGAGGCGGGCAAGACCTGTTGAGGGTCGACTCCGCGCTCGAAGCGGTAGGAGGAATCCGATGTCAGGAAGAGTCGGCGCGAGCTTCGGCGGATCTCGGAAGTGGTGAAGTAAGCTGATTCGAGGAGGATATCGGTAGTGGAGTCAGTCACTCCGCTGTCGAGCCCGCCCATGATTCCGGCGAGGGCGAGGGGTGTGCCAGATTGGTCAGAGATGACGCAGTCGATTTCTTTAAGCTCGTAGGTTTCTTCATCGAGGGCTTTGAATTTTTCGCCTTCGGAAGCCTGGCGGACGTGGATGGCGCCATCAACCTTGCTTGCATCGAAGGCATGAAGCGGTTGCCCAATTTCGTGGAGAACGTAATTAGTGATATCAACGATGTTGTTGATGGGGCGGAGGCCGATGGCTTTGAGTTTTTTGGCAAGCCAATCTGGGCTGGGAGAGACTTTGACTCCTTTAATACTGAGTGCAGAGTAGAATGGGCAAGTCGCTGAATCGACAGTGACTATTTTGGAATCCTCGGCGAGTTCGGTAGCGTATGACTTTTCAATCGGTTTGGTTTCGGTGTGAAGGAGGGCGGCGAGTTCGCGAGCAAGACCAGAGTGTGAGAGTAGGTCGGGACGATTTGGGGTGATTTCTACTTCGATGAGGGTATCGGAATCAAAGAGATCTTTGATCGGCGAGCCGACCTTGAAATTTGGATCGAGAATGAGGAGTCCGTCTTCCTTGTCAGTGAGGCCGATTTCGGATCCGGCGGCGAGCATCCCTTTGGACTCGACACCGCGCATTTTGGTTTCGCCGATTTTGAATCCGCCGGGAAGGGTGGCGCCGGGGAGGCAGCAGGGGACCTTGTCGCCGATCTTGTAGTTGGTCGCTCCACAGACGATTTGGCGAAGCGAGTCTTCGCCGGCATCAACCTGGGTGACTTTGAGGCGATCGGCATCAGGGTGTTGAATGGCTTCCTTAATCTCGGCCACCACAATTTGGTTGCTCTTAACACCCATTTCTTGGAGGCCTTCGATTTCGATGCCGGCAAAGGTGAGGAGGTCGCAGACTTCATCGAGCGAGCGGGAGCCGAAATCGAGGCGTTCTTTGAGCCAGGTGAGCGAAACGTTCATGAGGCCGGGAGGAGAAAGCCCTGGGAGGTTTTTTTCAATCGAAAATCCAGAAAATACCGATTCGGTGCTGCGTTCAGTGTAAAATAAAGGGCGTCTTGAGTCGTTCTATGAGTTGGCAACGTTATTGAATTCCCCATGAATCACGATTCACCAAAAAACCTTGGTTTTGCCCCCTCAAAGAACAACTTGTAGATGAGACCCTTATTGTAAGCTAAACGAAGTAAGCGTGGAACGTTGCTTAGCGGATCTCGGGACCACCGAAATCGAAGCCGAATTGTAGCCAGATAGAATCAGCATTTTCGTCTTCCAGGTTATCGTGGGAATACTGCAGACGGATAGTGGAGAGCATGATGTCGCTGTGACGGAATTCGCGGGTCATGGCAAGAGTGAGGCGTTTGCGTTCGGCGGACTCGAAAGCGTATTCGGTTTCGCCCAGGTGAATGTCGGCCCCACCGCTGGCTCCTTCCAGGTATTCGTAGCGGAGGCCGGCAATCCATTGGGGATGGAAGCGGTAGTTGATGTAGGCCATTAAGCTGTTTTGCGAGGTTGCTCCGCGGAGTGTGTGGTCGTCTTCACCCATCCACTCGACGTCACGATAGAAGTATTCGGCGCCGACCGAGAACTCCCGTCCACCCGGTTCGATGCCGTTTTCGCGCCAAGTATAGACGTAGTCGATCGAGTGCATGGAGGTGTCACGCTCATAGCCGTTTTCCCCCCATGCTGTGTTGATCCCAAGACGATTTTGATGAAAATCGCTCCAGTTGTAGCTGAGGAGCGCTCGAGTCACAAATACGTTGTCTTCCATAAAAGCGTCTTCGGATGAGTGACCATGCTCGTCCTCTCCGTGGCCCTCTTCATCACCATGATCATCTTCATGATTCTCATCATCGTCGTGATGATGATGAGAAGCGGTATTGCTGAAGTTGGATGAAATTGCGAAGAATCCTTGATCGAAGTCTTTTCGCCAGGTCAGCTCAACTCCCTCGCTCATTAAGCCTTCCTCACCAAGAAACTGGGAAGTGGTGAGGTTGGAGTTGACCGACGTCCACGCGTGGAGGTGCTGATTATTTTGAAGTCCCATCCGGGCGAGCATGCGCCCGCCACGAAGTTCAAAACCTCCCGGGAGGTTCTTGAATTTCAGGAAGGCTTCCTCGAGTTCCCAATCAACCTCGTGATTCGAATCCGTGAAAATGTTAATGTTGGTGAAACCGGCAAGCCAGTCATCGACCCGGAGGTTCATCCCGGGCTCCAAACCCTGAACCGCGAAGTTGTCATTGGGATCGTGGGCGTGGCCTCCGGTTTCGCTGAACGAATCGGCTGAGGTGTCCCCGATGACCCCATTAAAGTGAAAGGTAGGATCAAGGCTAATGTCGGCAAGCAGGGGACTCGTGGAAATCGCTAAAATAGGTAATATCTTCATAAACGCAATAAACTTGCGTTAACGAGAGGCCTTATCAAGGAAAATTTCCTAGAATTTTGTGTTGCTGGTCTGAGAAGATTGTCTTGGTAGACGCTTGACCTAAATGATATTGAAAAATTCTTCTTTAGTCCCGCGATGAGCGAGAGGAAGTCCAATACAATGCTATTTTGTCGAATAGTCACCGCCTAAGGCCAGATGGAGATCGATGCGGTTCTGGAGGCGTTGGTTCTTGAGCCGAATCAACGAGATGCCGGCCGCTTCTGCCCGACGTTGTGCTTCAAGATATTCCAAGAAAGAGGCTCCATCAATTCCGAGACTGATATCAGAAAGGGCGCGTTTAACAGCGAGCTGGGATTGTTTGACCTCTTGTCTTAGGTAGCGCTCCTGTTCAGTGAGCGAACGGTCTGTTTCGATTGCGGATTCGACTTCGCGGAAGGCCAGTAGAGCGAGGCGGGTGTAATCTTCGATGGCGGCTCGATTTTGATTGAGAGCCGCACGTGCACGTGCGCTAAGAGCACCCCCTTGGTAGATGGTTTGCGCTAGCGATGAGGCTATCGAGTAAACTAAAAAATCTGGATCAAAGGCTCGGCGAAAGGTATCTGAGCCATTTGAGCTGCCTCCTGTTAGGCGAAGATTTGGGAGAAGGCTCTTACGAGCTGCCTCAGCATTCTGGGCTGAGGCAAAGAGGCGGGCACGGGCCGCTTCGAGATCGGGGCGTCGTTCGAGGAGTTCGGATGGGAGGCCGATAGGGATGTTTTCTGAAAGGTAGGGAAGGTCGGTCGATGATTTGATGGAGGCGGCGGGATATCGCCCAAGAAGAACTTCGAGGTTCCGGGCCGCGTCGTCACGGTCGAGTTGGCGAACGCTCAAGCTACGCTTTGAATTGGCGACATTGTTGCGGGCGAACTGGACATCAACGGACCGAAGGGTGTTTGCCTTGTAACGTCGCTCCACAACGATAAGAGCCTGACTAAATGACTCGACATTGGTTTTGGCGAGTTCGAGCTGTTGTTCCGAGGTGACAAGATTACACCAGGCCTTCGCGGTGTTTGCTGCAAGTGAAAGTCTGGCGCCCCGAAAGTCGGCTATCGATGCAACGTAATTTGCGCGAGCAGAGTAATCGAGATTCCGAAGTCGCCCCCAGAGGTCAGGCTCCCAGGCGGCGTTGAGAGAGATGGAATAATTCTCGCTTGAGGAGATATCCCGACTATCCGTTTTGCGGAATGAGGTTGTAGCATTGATTGAGGGAAGTCGGCCGGCTCCCCCGATGATAGTTCCTTCGCGGGCAGCCTTGAGCCGATGAGCTGCGGCTTTGAGCCCTTGATTATGCGCGAGGGCGGTTTTGACAACTTTGGTCATACGGGAGTCGCGAAACTCCTTAATCCAGCCGGTTGAAATCTTTGCGTTCTGTCCGGAGTTGGCCTGAGAAAAAGCTCCAGGTAAATCGAGTTTTTTAGAGTCAACCGCCTTGGGACCTTTGAGGGCTTCGCACGAGACGAGAGTGGCGGCAAGGCCGAGGGCGAGAGTTGTGGGGAGTTTTGAGAAAATAACCAACATTTAAGCGCGCATCAATGTGCGTCGGATTGTGACAGGATACCAGTCACAAAACGCCGCCAAAACGCTGGTATGGGCGGGGCACCCCGCTATGGTTTCGGAGTGGACGAAAGAACTTCTACTTTGATTGATTTGGCGCTGGCAGAAGATATCGGCCCCGGAGATGTGACTTCGTCTTATTTTGTGCCGGAGCATCGCGAGGCGCGTGGTTTAATTCTGGCGAAAGCTGAAGGTGTGGTTGCAGGGGTGGAGGTTGCTGAAGAGGTTTTTAAACGGGTCGATGATGAGACTACAGTCAAGGTTCTCCTCGAGAGTGGAAATCATGTGAACTCAGGAGCATACGTAATAGAGGTCCGGGGCAAAGCCCGTTCCCTTCTGACGGCGGAGCGGGTGGCTTTAAATTTCCTGCAGCGACTTTCGGGTGTGGCGACCAAGACTCGCCAATTTGTGGAGTTGACCGATGGGACGGGAGCGAAAATTCTTGATACCCGAAAAACAACGCCGGGTTGGCGGGCTTTGGAAAAAGCAGCGGTGATCGCCGGCGGTGGAATGAACCATCGAATGGGGCTCTATGACCGGGCAATGGTAAAGGATAATCATTTGGTTGTCCAAGGTGGGATCGAGGCCTTGCAGAAGGCAATTAATCAATTGCGTGCCGATAAACCTGGTGTGGAAATCGAATTGGAAGCCGATTGCCCCGATCAGGTTGAAGCATTTTTGAAGTTAGATGGAGTGGACTATATTCTTCTGGATAACATGAATAATGACTCGCTGCGAAGGGCGGTCGAGATGCGGGAGGGGATGGGGCCTTTGCTGGAAGCAAGCGGAGGAGTTAATTTGGAAACGGTCGCAGAGATTGCGGAAACCGGAGTGAATTTTATTTCAGTCGGGGCCTTAACACATTCGGCGGTGGCGCTCGATCTTTCGCTTGAATTTACAGAGCTATCCGGTGGTGAGTGATAAAGAATGGAATGGGGTGATCCTGAACGATCTCTCGCCCGAGTGGGGTGAGCGGGTGATTTTTTTGCCTGAGTGCGGTTCGACAAACGATGAGGCCCGAAGATTTGCATTCAAGGGCGCATCCGATCTCAGCGTGGTTTTGACTGAACATCAGACCTCCGGGCGAGGTAGGCAGGGACAACCTTGGCTTTGTCCAGCAGGTGAGGGCTTGGCTTTTACCCTTATTGTCAGGCCCAAAGAAGCACCGACTTTATGGTCTCGCTTTGCGTTAGCGGCGGGTCTGGCAATTGCCGAGGGGCTTGATTCGTTTGGCGTGTCTTCTGGAGTGAAGTGGCCGAACGATGTTTGGGTGGGAGGGAAAAAGATTTGTGGAATCTTGGTTGAGGCTGATTCGGGTTTCGTGGTGGTGGGAGTTGGGTTGAACGTGAATGTGAAGGCTTTTCCAAATGGGCTTTCCCACCCTGCAACTTCTCTTGCTCTCGAGTTGGGCGAGGAGATTTCGAGAGAAGAAGTTCTCATTAGTTGTCTTCGTCGATTAGAGTTAAGGCTTGCCCAGATAGGATCGGATTTTGAGGAGTTGCTTGATGCCTGGTCGGCGCGTTGCGTTTTGAATGGGAATAATGTGCGACTTGATGTGGGAGGAATTACTAGAACGGGCCATGTTGCCGGAGTGTCGCCCCAAGGTGAGCTGCTCTTGCAGACTGCGACTGGGATCGAGAAAATACTTCAAGCAAACGAAATCCGAATTTTAGACTAAGTGAAAAGCGGGAAAAAAGAGAACTAATAGCGCTATTTTCCCTTTCGGCGTCTGGATGATTTCTGAAGGTCCCATAGGACTCGAAAGGTTTCTCCGGGTGGCTAATGAGTTTTTTTTAGTTTTCGCTCTGGAATGTTTTTGCTAATTTTAGCCGTGAAATACCGCGATGCTTTTTGCGTTTTTTTGATGTTGGGGCCGGCTCTTTTTGCAAATGAAAGCGAGGCCTTAAACTTTAATAGGGACATCCGTCCGATTCTTTCGGACAAATGCTTTGCGTGTCATGGGATGGACGAGGATGCGCGGGAGGCTAAGTTGCGGCTTGATACGCCGGAGGGAGCATTCCGAAAGAAGCGCCGCGGAAAGTCAGCATTAGTGGCGGGAAAACCGGATGAGAGCGAGTCGTGGCTGAGGATGATTTCGGATGATGAAGATGAGATGATGCCTCCGCCTGATTCGCGTAAGACGCTTAGCAATGAGGAAAAAAAATTGATTAAGCGGTGGATTGAAGAAGGTGCATCCTACCAGAAGCATTGGGCTTTTGAACCTCCGGTGATGTCTGTCGTGCCACCTGGTCAGGGAAGTGAGATCGATCGATTTGTGGGATCTGTCCTAAAGAAGAATGATCTGCAATTATCGTCCGAAGCGGATCGCGAGGTGTTGATTCGGAGAGTGAGCTTTGCTCTCTCAGGCTTACCTCCGACGATTCAAGAGGTAGATAGATTTTTGTCTGATGAGACGGATGGAGCTTATGAGCGAATGGTAGATCGCTATTTAGATTCTCCTCGTTACGGAGAAGAAATGGCACGGCATTGGCTGGATGCCGCGCGTTATGGTGATACACACGGGATGCATTTAGATAATGAGCGTCAGATGTGGGCGTATCGAGATTGGGTGATCAAATCATTCAATGAGAATCTTCCCTATGATGATTTTACGGTTGAGCAGCTGGCAGGAGATTTGTTGCCGAATCCAAAGGTGGATCAACTGGTGGCCACTGGCTTTAACCGTTGCAATGTCACGAGTGGTGAGGGTGGAAGCATTAAAGAGGAATTGATCTTCCGCTATGCGGTAGATCGCGCAAGCACGACTGCGCAGGTTTGGTTGGGGCTGACAGCTCAATGTGCGGTTTGTCACGATCACAAATACGACCCGATTTCCCAGAAGGATTTTTATTCTCTGTATGCCTTTTTTAATTCTAATGCGGATCCCGCAATGGATGGTAACAGTCTGCTAACTGCTCCGGTAATCAAGGTGAAGTCGGACGATTATGATGCAAAAATTACGGAGTATAATGAGCTGAGCAATTCCGTGGTGGAAGCGATGAAGAAGCTTCCAGTGTGGAGTTCATACCAAGACCCGGCGGAGAAGGAATCGTCGAGTCGGATTAAAGACACGGAAGCTATTTGGTTTGAAGATGGTTTTCCAAATGGGGCGGAAGTTGGAAACTCTGGGCATCCTCTGACGTTGGTAGATCAGCCCATATTCAGTGGGCAAAAGGCGCTGAAGCGAGGAGGCAAAGAGATGGCCCAAGATTATTATCAATCGGGGGGGGCTCCTTTGGCGGTGCCAAGCGGATCGAGGTTTTTTCTTCACGTTTACCTCGATCCTAAAGATACGCCAGAGGAAGTGATGATTCAATTTCATACTTCGGCGTGGAATCATCGGGCAGTTTGGGGGGCTGATATTATTGATTTTGGTAAGAAGGGGACGAGTGAGCGATTCGTTGCTGGCCCATTACCTGAGACAGGCAAGTGGGTAAGGTTGGAAGTCCCTGGTGAAAAAATGGGTTTGAAGGCCGGGATGCAAGTCGTTGGGTTTGCTTTCACAGTCCATGGAGGAACCGCTTATTTTGATCATTTTGGGGTTCTTGGAAGCGAAGATCCTACGACGAATCCTAAAGCTTCGTTTTTAGCATGGAGGAAAGCAAAGCAGGTGAATGGAGTCCCTGAACCACTGAGTCAGTGGCTTCGAGAAGGTGTTAAGAAAGAACGAAAGCCATCGGAGTTGGCTCTTCTGAAAGATTACTATCTTGCACGGGTCTGCGGGACTTTGGGGAAAGAAATTGAGGTAAAACGGACCGAGTTGACAAAGATTAAGAGTGATCAGGTAAATTATGAAAAAGGGTTGCCGTCAACTTTTGTATATCGAGATTTACCCAAACCTCGTCAGAGTTACGTGATGAAGCGCGGCGAGTATAACCAGCCGGGCGAGAAGGTGGAACCTGGGACCCCTTCAGTTCTGCCCGCATTGGTGAAAACTGGGGAGCGGGCAACACGTCTTGATCTTGCAAAGTGGTTGGTCTCTCGAGAGAATCCACTGACCGCCCGGGTCGTAGTGAATCGTTTTTGGCAGCAGGTTTTTGGAACTGGCTTGGTGAAGACCAGTCATGATTTTGGCACTCAGGGAGAAGTTCCCAGTCATCCTAAGTTGTTGGACTACTTGGCTCTGCGTTTTCAAGATAATGGTTGGGATGTCAAAGCACTCATGCGCGAGATGCTGATGACGAAGACTTTTCGACAGGAGAGTGGCGCGGCAAGTCCGAGGTGGGACAATGATCCTGAGAATCGTCTCCTGGCTCGCGGGCCGAGGTTCCGTCTCGATGCCGAACAGCTACGTGATCAGGTGTTGTTTGTAGGCGGTTTGATGGACTTCAAGATGGGTGGTCGTGGTGTCATGCCATATCAACCTTCAAATATTTGGGAGCCGGTCGCCTTTGGGGGATCAAACACGCGGTTTTACAAGCGAGGGAATGGGGCTGATTTGTATCGAAGGTCGGTTTATACCTTTTTCAAGCGGACTGCGCCTCATCCGATGTTTGCCAACTTCGATGCTCCTGCTCGCGAGCAATTCTGTTTAAAGCGTGAGCGGAGTAACACGCCGTTGCAGGCCTTGCAGTTGATGAACGATGTGCAGCATTTTGAGGCCGCCCGTGGGTTGGGTGAACGGGCTATGAAGAGCGCGAACGATCGCGGGAAAAGGATAGACTTTATTTTCAGAAGTGTCCTTTCGAGGCTGCCAGGAGTTGAGGAGAAGAAAATCATTGGCCACTTCTTTCAAAAGCAATTCGCAAAATATCAGGGCGCTCCGGGGGAAGCGATGAAAGCCATTTCCTTTGGGGAATCCGAGCCTGCAAAGGATCTTGATTCCTCTGAGCTGGCTGCATGGTCCTTAGTGGCCAATTTAATTTTAAACATGGACGAGGCCATTGTCCGTAATTGATCTGACCGACATGAATCCATTTTTCAAAAATCAACTTTTGCAAACTCGGCGCCAATTTTTTGGCGATAACGGGATGCGACTCGGAGGTGTGGCATTTGCGTCAATGATGGCTTCCCGCGGTGCGGCGCAAGCCGGGTCTCCGATGCACCCTGGTTTGCCCACGCTTCCCCATTTTGCAGGCAAGGCTAAGGCGGTGATCTATCTGCATATGAACGGTGGCCCGTCGCAGCTTGATACTTGGGATCATAAGCCAGATTTACACAAACAATTTAACAAGGATTTGCCGAAGGATTTCCTGGGTAATCGTATTACGACTATGACAAGCGGACAGGGTCGTTTTCCGGTGGCACCCTCGAAATTCAAGTTTTCCCAGCATGGTGAATGTGGTCGATGGGTCAGTGAGTTGTTACCTCATACTGCAGGAGTCGTAGATGATATTGCAGTGGTGAAAGCAGTACATTCCAACGCAATTAATCACGATCCGGCTTGTACTTTTGTAATGACCGGAAGCGAGGTCCCGGGAAAGCCGAGTATGGGGTCTTGGATTTCATATGGGCTGGGAGCAGAAACTGAAGATCTCCCCGCCTTTGTCGCTCTGACTCCCAACTTTCCGAATGGCTCGAATGCCCAGGCGCTATTCAGTCGGATGTGGGGACCCGGGTTTTTACCGGGGAGGAATAGCGGTGTTGTTTTGAGATCCGGGAATGATCCGGTTCTGCATCTTGAAAACCCGCCAGGGGTGGATCGGCAGGATCGACGTTCGATGCTCGATGCTCTCGGAAAACTGAATCAGCAAGGATTTGAAAAGTTTGGGGACCCGGATATCCAGACTCGTATTTCGCAATATGAAATGGCGTTCAGAATGCAGGCTAGCGTGCCGGAGTTGACTGACCTGAGCCAAGAGAAAGAGTCGACCTTGGGGCTTTATGGGGACCGCGTAAAAACACCGGGTTCGTTTGCCTCAAGTGCTCTTCTCGCCCGCCGTCTAGTGGAGAAGGGGGTGCGCGTTGTCCAGATCATGCATCGTGGTTGGGATTCTCACGGGAATTTACCGAAGGAGTTGGGGAACCAGTGTTTGGACACTGACCAAGCTTGCGCCGGATTGATTAAGGATCTCAAGCAACGGGGCATGTTGGATGAAACCCTTGTGATATGGGGGGGGGAATTTGGGCGGACTGTTTATTCGCAAGGCAAGCTAAGCCGTGAGACATACGGAAGAGATCACCACCCAAAAAATTTCTGTATGTGGATGGCCGGTGGAGGGATTAAGGGAGGCGCCGAAGTCGGAGAAACTGATGAGTTTTCCTATAATCCGGTCAAGGACAAGGTGCATATTAACGAAATCAATGCGACGGCACTCCACTGTTTAGGGATCGACCACGAGAGGTTCACCCTGAGGCATCAGGGTCTCGACGAACGACTGACTGGCGTGGAGCCGAGGAAGGTGATTAGTAAGATTCTTGCCTAGCTTTTCCAGATCTGAGTGGTCAGGGCAGCCTGTGCGGCTTTTGCTTCGGCTGATTTTTTACTAGAGCCGGAGCCCTGACCCAAAGTTTTGCCTTTCCACGTAACCTCGCAGACGAAAGTCCGGTCGTGGGGAGGCCCTTCTTCCGAGATGACTTCGTAAACAGGCGCCTCCGGGGTTAATTGCTGGAGAATTTCTTGAAGCTCGCCTTTGGAATTTCCTTGGGAATTTTTGGGATTTAAGGTTGCGAGTTGATGACTGAGTAGTTGCAGGACCACCTCATTGGCGGCCTCAAGACCACTGTCGAGATAGATCGCGCCAATGATAGCCTCTAGGGCGTCGGCGAGGTTGGAATCTCGATCACGGCCGCCGCTTCCGGATTCTCCATTACTCATGAAAAGTGCACTGCCCAAATCGATGGTGCGGGCTGCTACGGCGAGTGCTGGTTTTGAAACCACCGAAGCACGTAGCTTAGTGAGGACGCCTTCCTGGAATTCCGGGAAGCGGTGGTAAAGATGAGAGCTAATGGCGAGTTCGACAACAGCATCACCTAGGTATTCAAGTCTTTGGTTATCGGGCGGCGCTGGACGAATTTCCGACGAAAGACTGGGGTGGGAGAGTGCTTCATTCAAAAGTGTCCCGCTTTTGAATGTGTAGTTTAGCCGTTCTTCGATACTCACGTTAGAAAGGTTTTATTTCCTACCGGTCATCATGGTCCAGTGCCTTCCGTGTGGGCCGATTCCAATCAGATTTGGACCGTTTGCAAACATGATAAAGCGGTGTCCATCGGAGCCGAACCAAGCGTCGTAGGCGGCCACTGGTGAAGCTGATCCCATAAAAATGTTTTCTCCCGACCAGCGGTGTTTGAAACCGGCAAGTCGAGCTCGGTCACCTGGCGATTTTTTCTTGGGGACGGGAGATTGATGGGCGAAGAATCCCATTGAAGCCATATCTCTTGAATGCCCAACTGCGGCATCAGAGAGCTTCTCTTCTAGGCGGAGCGGGGTGAGCGCGAATAACGAACGGAATTCGTTGAGGTAGTTAGCAAAATCTTTTTGAGATACGCTAGCCCATTCGGAGGCATTATTGTCGAGCCGCGCCGAAACTAGTGATTCGGTTTCCTTGCGAATATTCGTAATAATTTTCCTATTCTTGAGATGAATTTCGCCCTCGTAAACCGACATGAGAGCGTCCTCGAGGTCGAGCTTGTTTCGGTCGAACTCGGTCTCGTCGATAAGATTTACTTCTCGAGTAACTTCGGCAAGAGCCGTTGCGATGGCTTTGACTGCCTTATCGAGAGGTTCAGGATCATTCTCTGCGATGATACGAGCGCGACCGTTGAGCTTTTGTAGTGATCCTACTTCGCGGCGTAGCATCGCAATTTTATCTGGCTGCTTTTTGTAGTCGGTTTTAATTAAGTTATAGATGCGCGCGCGATGAGTCTTCAATTTTTCCGAAACATCGGGGAGATCTAAGAAGGGGTTTGATCGTTCATCGCTGAGGATGTCGGCTAGCTTTTTTCCATGAAGAGTCCGTGCTTTTTCGAGAGTGCGGCGGTAGATAGATCCTCCCTCATCACCGTAAAGCTGAAATGTGCGGTAAGCGGCTGCTCGTTTGTTGGCATCTGGGTTTTGCATCCACTGTAGAGCCTTTTTTGCCACCACGGGAGGAATGGCAGGCCCGGTCTCTTGGCCAGGCAAGAAGCTCCCGGCACAGCCGATGATGAATGGCACCAATTTCCTCATACTTTCGCCGAAATATTAAAGACAAGCGGAATTTTTTCAATCTTGGAGTTTTTCACCGCTTGACCGCGGCTGTCATTCCTCGTTTCGTCAGCGCCATGCAGCGTATTCAACTTAAGTCGAAGCTTCACCGGGCCATCATTAAGCAGGCTGATATTGATTACGAAGGGAGTATTGAGATTCCCTCTGATCTTATGGAGGCGTCCGGACTTTGGGAGGGTGAGCGTGTCCTCGTGACGTCGATGACTTCGGGAAGCCGTCTCGAAACCTACGTGCAGGCTGGTGATCCGGGGACAGGGCACATTATTATGAATGGGGGCGCGGCCCACCTAATCAAGAAGGGCGAATGCGTTACGATTATGGCTTTTGGAATCTCGGACGAGCGGATCATCCCCCTCCGACATGTGCTCAATTTGAAAAACGAGATCATTAAGTCGACGAATTAATGATGAGTGGGCTTGCTTAATTTTGTTAAGGCCTCCTAAATAAAATTGGAAACTTTGCTTAAAACTCCGTCTTTACAAGTCGGGTTGAGCCGATAGAGTCCCGCCCTCCCATGCTAGATATTTCCATCACACTTGTGGTCATTGCTCACGTCGTCGTGAGCCTCTTGTTGATTCTCGTGATCCTCATGCAACGCCCAAAGCAGGAAGGCCTTGGTGCTGCATTTGGAGCCGGTATGACCGACGCAGCTTTCGGAGCGAAGACGACTGACGTTCTTCAAAAAGGAACCGTTTATCTCGGCACGCTTTTCTTCATCTTCTCCCTGGTCCTTGCGATCCTGATGGGAAAGAGAAATGCCATTGATGGTAAGAACTACGCTTCTGACGGGGGCTCTGCGGCTAACGCTCCCGTTGAGACTAACGAGGGTGAAAATTCAGTCCTTGGGAACGCAGGGGATGTTATCACCCCGACTCCCGAGGAAGCAACTGCCGCTCCCGAGGAAGCAACTGCCGCTCCCGAGGAGGCAACTACCGCTCCCGAGGAGGCAACTACCGCTCCCGAGGAGGCAACTACCGCTCCCGAGGAGGCAACTGCCGCTCCCGAGGAGGCAACTGCCGCTCCCGAGGAGGCAACTGCCGCTCCCGAGGAGGCAACTACCGCTCCCGAGGAAACGAACGAGGCCTCAAAGATCCCCGAAGAGACACCAGCTGATGGTGCTAAGACCTCAACTGAAGAGGACAAGGCGCCAGTAGGGGGCTAATTTTTGAGACGATGAGCGAGCCAGCTTTGCCAGCTTGGGCCCGTGATGATGCATTTCCAACCCGGCCAAATACCAGTAAGTTTGGGGTTGTTGACAGCTCAAAAATGAGCCGGTCATTCGAATCGCTAGATGAGCTCAAAGCCCATTTAGAGGTCGGGAAGGGTCGCTTGGATTGGATTTGGACACCGGAGGATGATCAACTGGTCGCGCCGGAAGAAGTCCCGAAGCTGGCTGGCACGCTTAAAAAAAGGCGCCTCAATTTCGCGGCGGAAGATGAAGCTTATGCCCGACGCACGGCGCCGTTAACTGGAATTGCAGTCCTTTGTGGTTTCTATTGCTTTTTTAATGGCATTTCTCCGTTTGATTTTCCGGGCATTCAATTTTTAGTCCTGACAATTTTTGGGTTTCTTTATTTTACTGCGCGCCCTTGGTGGGAGGCGCGGAAGGGGCGCGATGCCGCTAAACTCTTAACGCGGGATCAAATTGGCGATCAGGTTCCAGAGGCTCGTTTTGAGCTTTGGATGGAAAATCAGCGCACTCCTTTCTCTGTCCTGTTTCTCGTGCTGGTGGTATTGGTTGGTGGAGCTCAGTTCGCAACTCCAGGTCTCGGAATCTCCGAAGCGGGCTTAGTTAAAACCCGCTATTTGGCGGGAGAAAACTGGCGAATTTTCACGGCGGCTTTTCTCCATGGTAATCTAATCCACTTCATCCTCAATATGAGTGCTCTTTGGTATTTGGGTCGACGTGTCGAAATTTTGGCACGCTGGCCGCACCTTGCTGGCGCCTTTTTTCTTAGTATCATCGGCGCGGGATGGGCCACTGTTTCCTGGCTACCGAATCAGACTTCGGTGGGAGTTTCTGGAGTGGTGTGTGGGCTGCTGGGATTTCTATTGGTCTTTGAGACGCTTCATCGCCCGCTTGTTCCGAGACCTGCCCGCCGCAGGTTGGCAGGGATTCTGGTGTCACTGATCGTGATCGGAACGCTGGGATTCAAGTTTGTGGACAATGCCGCCCACCTAGGTGGATTGGTGACAGGAGCTGCATACGCGTTCGTGGTTTTCCCCAGATCATCGTCACCTCATCGGCCGCTGATCTTAAAACGGGATTTTGCGATCGGAGGAATAGGGATCTTTTTGATCGCAGCCTCAGCAATCGGGGCCATCTTTATGATGTTAATGCGAGGGTCATGATTCCTGAAATAAGAACGAGTATTCCTGGCCCTCGCTCGCAGGAGTTGGCGGCTAGACTTCGCGTGCATGAGAGTCGGAATGTGACTTATATGGATCCCTCGTGGCCGGTTTTTTGGGAGAGGGCGAGAGGGGTGAACGTGTGGGACGCAGATGGGAATCGTTTCCTGGATTTCACCAGTGCTTTTGGAGTTGCGGGGCTTGGGCATCGTCCTCCTGAAATCGTGGAGGCAATGAAGGAGCAAAGCGAGCAGCTACTTCATGGTATGGGCGATGTTCATCCAACCGCTTTAAAGGTTGAGTTGTGCGAACAGCTTTCGAAATTAACTTTCGAGAGATGGGGTGCTGGTTCGGGAAAGGTAGTGCTTTCAAATTCAGGATTTGAAGCGGTGGAAACGGCGCTCAAGACGGCGCGATTAGCGACGGGGAAGCGTAGGGTGATGGCTTTTACCAATGGCTATCATGGACTAGGTTATGGAAGCTTGCTTGGCACTGATCTGAAAAAGTTTCGCGGGCCTTTTGTAGATCAATTGGCAGAGGTGACCAATCGGGTGGAATACGGTTCGTCCGAGCTGCCCAATGACGATGAGATTGGGGCGGTTCTAGTGGAGCCAATTCAAGGACGAGGGGGGAAAGTGATTCCTCCCGCTGGATTTTTATCAGCGCTGAGAGATTGGTGTGATGAGCACGGCGCTCTTTTGATTTTTGATGAAATTTACACCGGTTTTTATCGCACCGGGAAGTGGTTTGCCTGTGATTGGGAAGGGATTATTCCTGATCTGATTTGCGTTGGAAAAGCGATGAGTGGAGGGTTTCCGATTTCCGCTTGTGTGGGCAAAGAAGAGGTTATGGATCAATGGCCTAAGAGTCCGGGGGAGGCGTTGCATACCAGTACTTTTTTGGGACACCCGGTAGGCTGTGCCATGGCATTAAAATCTCTGGAGATTTTTGAGAGGGACGCAACAATTCGATTGGTGGAAAAAGCCTTAGAAAGACTTTCTAACGCGCTGCAGGCATTTGATCACGAAGCCGTTCGAGAGGTGCGTGGTCGCGGCTTGATGTGGGGGATGGAATTGAATCGCCCAGCCAACCGGTTGTTGGCCTCACTTTTAGCTGAGGGTCTTCTCTTTCTGGCGGATGGTCCGGAAGGAAACGTCCTTTCTTTCACGCCCCCTTTCCAGATCTCGGAAGGGGAGTTAGATTATGCGCTTACCGCGATCCGGCGGCATTTAGATGGTTCTTAAACTAGGATGAGTCGCTCGTCGCTTTCGAGGGTCTTGGTGAGGTTCTCCCACCCATTTGGGGTCTGCAGGTTAAAGACCCTAAGGTAGAGAGTGACCAATTTGGGGTCGTGTGCTTCGATGAGGCTGTTGATGGTGGACTTAAGTTTTTCATCATCAAGAGTGTCGGGAAGAGCTCCTTCAACCGAGCCTTCTCCATCGTGCTCGATTCCCATGCCGTCGCAGAATCCGATGAGAAGCTCCTGCTGCCCTTTCATGAAGTAAACCTGAAAGAGGTGTTCGCCGATGGTGTCGCTGGTTTTGAGTTTAAGAGTCTTATGAAGCCAGATGATCTGCTCTGCGACCGATTTTTTCTCAACGAAGACAGGTCGGAGATTTCGGTTTGCGGTGAGGGTCGCGATCGCTGATTTGTAAAGTTGACGGTCATTTTCCCGGATCCAGAGAAACATGTCGCTGATGGGGGAAGGGTCGATTTTCTGATAGATTTCGAATGCGTTCACAGTGTGTTTGGCTTGAGAGGAGTCAACACCGCGTAACGGTGAAGGCAAGGTCAAAGGCTGGTTCTAGCCATAGCTTCGTGGCATGGATCTGTAAAAACACACTACTTTTACTCAAGTGTCTGGCTCGCAAATCGACTCCGTAACGTTGTGCATCGTGATATTTTGAGCAAGTCGATGAAGGTTATCCATGCTCGTTTCAAAGACCTGACGGATCGTGAGGTTGAATTTAAAGAACTCCTCAATCGAAGCCGGATTGACTTTTGGAGGGAGAGAGGGATTCTGGAGATATGAAAGCTTTTATTGTGTTTTGTGTTATCGGAATTCTGAATTCCTCTGCCGATGATTGGCCCCGTTGGATGGGTGAGAAAGCGGATGGGGTATGGCGGGAAAAAGGAATCAGAACAGATTTACCGGAGTCTGGTGCTCCTGTGGTGTGGCGGGTTCCGGTCGGTTGGGGGTATTCGGGTCCTGCGGTTGCTGATGGAAGAGTTTACGTCTCTGACTACCAGCGCTCTGAGGGCGAGTTGCTGAATAATCCTGGGAGAGCAGTAACGTGGCAAGGAATAGAGAGATTGCTTTGTTTGGATGCCGTAACAGGAGAAGAGATTTGGAAGTTTGAAGAGAATCGGACTTATAGGCTTTCCTATCCCGGAGGGCCGCGTGCTACTCCTACGATTGCAAATGGCTTGGTTTATTTCTTGGGCGGGATGGGAGATCTCGTTGTGCTTGATGCCAAGACTGGTGCTAAAAAGTGGGAGAAGAATTTTCAAAGAGATTTTGGTGCTGGGCTTCCCATTTGGGGGTTCGCCGCTCATCCGCTTGTGGTTGGCGATACTTTGTATTGTATTGTCGGTGGAAAGGGGAGTGTTGCGGTGGCATTTGATGCCATGACCGGTAGGGTGAAGTGGAAGGCGCTTGATGCGAGAAGCCAAGGATATTGCCCTCCATCTCTAGTGAAAGTCGGTAAAGCGGAGCAACTCTTGATTTGGCATCCAGAAGCAATTAATTCCTTAAATCCCAAGACAGGAGAAAAGTATTGGGAGCTTCCACTCAAGCCCATTTATGGAATGTCAGTGATGACGCCGCGACTTGTGGGGAATAAGATTTTCGCGAGTGGGATCGGTCGGGTCGGCGCGATGATTGAGCTGGATGAAAATGAACCGACTGCAAAGTTTTTATGGAGGGGGAAACCCAAGACCGCGCTTTATTGCTGTAACAGTACGCCGCTGATCCATAATGGTGTCATTTATGGATGTGACGTCCGATCCAGCCAGTTGGTTGCGGCATCGGTGGAAAATGGGGAGAGATTCTGGTCAACGATGCAGCCTACAGTCGCCGAGGAGCATCGCTCAAAGGGCGGAAGTCATGGCACGGCACATCTGACGCGTCACGAAGAGTCGGGTAATTATTGGATCTTCAATGAAAATGGAGATCTAATTTTGGCGCAACTTTCGCGGAAGGGATATCGTGAGATTGGTCGCCAACATGTCCTTGAACCCACCAACGAGGCTTATAGCCGTCCAGTTGTTTGGAGTGGGCCTGCCTTTGCAGGAAAGGCGGCCTATCTGAGAAACGACAAGGAGTTAGTAAAGGTCGACCTCTCAGCCAAGTAAACCTGTTGGCTTAACCCAGTCCATGACGGGATAGATCCTGAACGTCAACTAGGCCGACTGCCTCATTGGCATTATTGATAACGACGAGATCATCAATGCGATGTTCACGGAGGATGCGAACGACTTCGGCCGCAAGGTCGTTTTCGTGGACGGTAATTGGTTTGGTTGTCATATGGTCAGAAACAGGAGTGTCGCCGATCTCCCGGTTTGTTTGATAGCCTCGCACAAAGTCTCCGTGGGTGAAGATGCCAGCCAGTTTTCCGTTAGAGTCAACAATAACAGCGGCTCCGGCCCGACATTCTAGCATCGCGAGAACGCTTTCTTGGACGAGAGAAGTTGTGGGGACTTTCGCAAAGGTTGAACCGGTTCGCATGATGTCGGAGACCCGACTCAAGAGATATTTTCCAAGACTGCCACTGGGATGGAGTTCGGCGAAGTCCTCGGCGTGGAAACCCCGTTTTTCAAGAAGAACCATGGCGAGCGCGTCGCAGAGAACGAGCATGTTGGTTGAACTTGAAGTGGGTGCAAGTCGGAGAGGGCAGGCCTCTTGTTCGACATGGGTGTCGAGGACAATGTCGCTGTGTTTGGCTAAGGTGGATTTGGCATCTCCGGTGATGGTAATAATTTGAGAAGCTCGCTTCTTTGCGTGAGGGACCAAGCTGATCATTTCGGAGGTTTCTCCAGAATGACTGAGGGCGATGACAAGATCTCCGACCGAAAGCATACCAAGATCCCCGTGCAGGGCATTTTGACAATTGAGGCTTACGGCAGTGGCGCCAGTGCTGTTTAAGGTTGCGACGAACTTGTTGCCTATGTGCTCGGACTTGCCAACTCCGATAACGACGATTTTATGCCCTGCCTTAAGGGTTTCCTCAAGAGCACCAAGGGAGTTACTAAAGTTTTCATCGAGCCTCTCGGCCAGCCTGTTGAGCTGCGAGGTCTCAATCCCTACAACCGTCCGGGCTTTTTCGATCAGATCCACGGCGGAAGGGTGACTTATGAGCTGCTTCTGGTCAACCCAAGTAAGTCTGGCTGATCCGGAGCGATTGAGCTAGCCTCTCAATCGTCGATGAAGCGCTTTTTGCCTTATTTCAAATACTTTAAGCCGGTCAAATGGCAGCTTCTTGGAAGTGTTTTGTCCGGATTGGTCTATGCGGCGGCGACTGGAGCAGGGTTGCCGCTTGCGGCAAAGGTGGTCTTTCCTCTGATTTTTAAAGACGATCAGGTTAATCTTGGGGAAGGGGAGTCGGAAAATAGCTTCTTTGTGGAGGGATTGATGAGTTGGTTCGAGCAATTGCCGGGCGAGTGGCTGCTTCCTGTTGCTTGTGCGTGGCTTCCACTGATGTTTCTCTTTCGGGCGATTGGTGGGTTTCTGAATACCTATCTAATGAGTTATTGTGGGTATCGTTTTTTGGAGCAGATCCGCGACGAGGTTTTCACTAGGCTGCAAACCCTGCCTATCGCGTTTTTTCAGAAGAGACAGGCGGGGGATTTGCTCGCGCGACTTGTGGGAGATGCTGAAGTCGTTCGTTCGACGGTGGGTAAAGTGGCAGTTGATATTATCAAACAACCCGCTGTCCTAATTGCTGCTCTCGTATTTTTGATCTCAGAAGCTGCTTCGAACCAAGGAACTTCGCTGGTTCTCTTTTCGATCTTTTCGATCCCCTTGTGCGTCCTCCCTCTGCGTGCGATTGCGAAGCGGTTGGGTGGTAAAGCTCGCAAGTTGCAGGCCAATGCCGGCGATTTAAGTGGGCAGATTTCTGAGTCGATTCAGGCTCCGCTCGAGATTCGGGCCTATAATCTCCAGGGTGCGGTTGTGCAAAAATTTCGAGATCGAATTCAGGGGGTTATTCGCTATTCGATGAAGGTGGTGAAATACAAGCAGCTGATTTCACCGTCGGTGGAATTTGTATCGGTGCTTGGCTTGACGGTGGCGATCTATCTGGGAGCGCAACAGGGGATGAAGCTCTCCAGTTTTATGGCCATCGCGATGGCGTTGTATCTTTGCTATGAGCCGGTCAAGAAGTTGGGCGCGATTCAGGCGAACTTGAGGCAGGCTGATGCTTCTCTTGAGCGATTGGAGGAGATTTCCTTGTCTGTTGATCATCTGGATGATCCCGAGTGTCCTGAGAGCCCGGAGATTTTTGAAAGTCGTGTTGTTTTTAAGGATGTGTCATTTGGCTATGGTGATGATCTCATCTTACGTGGAATCAATCTTACGATTGAGCCCGGCCAATGTGTGGCCCTGATTGGTCCGAGTGGAGGGGGGAAATCGAGTCTCTTCAATTTGATCCCGCGTTTTTACGATGTGAAGGCGGGAAGTGTCTCGGTGAGTGATCTGAATGTGAGAAAATGGGCGAAGAGTGAGCTTCGTGACCGAGTTGCGGTGGTGTCCCAGACTGCAGTGTTATTTCAAGGAACGATTCAGGAGAACATTCTCCTTGGGCGTCCAGATGCCAGTGAGGAAGAAATCATAAGTGCTGCCAAAAAGGCAAATGCACATGATTTTATTCTTAAACAAGAGGAAGGCTACGACACGCCGGTTTCCGAAATGGGAAGAAGTCTCTCCGGGGGGCAGCGACAACGGATTGCCATTGCGAGAGCGTTTCTGAAGGATGCACCCATTCTCCTTTTGGATGAGGCGACCAGTGCTCTTGATAATGAAAGCGAAGCAATTATTCAGTCGGCTTTAGCGGACTTGGTGAAGGGGCGCACGACCTTGTTAATTGCTCACCGCCTTTCCACTACCAAGATTGCAAGTCGCGTGATCGAGCTCGATCAGGGAGCAATTATTTCGGAGCGGGCGAAGGCCTAGTAGAGAAGATTCTCCGATTCTCCCACAAGCGTTCAGTGACTCCGATTGATTTTTGCCGAGACCATAAGGGCTTCATTCCCCAGATAGAGTTTTTCCTTTGGTAGAGAAGCAGATGGATGGTCAGCTTGAAGTCGCCTGATGAACTTATTCCACCGGCGGATGATTTTACCTTCTTTGATCGAGTTGAAAAAGTTCGGGGCTGTGAAAATGACGCGATCGCCAATTCCGTCTACGATCATGAGTTTGGTCGAGTTTTCGCTGAGATGCTGGAAAACGATGTTGTTGCCGTGGAGGTCACTAATAAGAATGTGGTTTTCTAGGAGGTAGCGTCCCAGCTTGGCGAGATGGGAGTTAAGCTCCTCCGTTTTTTGGGGATAGTTTGCGAGATAGTGATTGAGGGTTTTTGAAGTCTCGCCGTTCTTGTCTTTAATATACTGGTATAGGTGGCCGGGGCCGAGGCTGGTTTGGCAGGTCCCCAGATAATCGCTAATATAGGTTAAATCCGCTTTGTTTTTATAAAGCTTTTGATAATAGGCCTTATCGGCTTTTTGACGTTTCCGTGCCTTTTTGTGAGTGGTCGGAAGTTTGATGCAGATGCCGTTGTCTTCCGGGTGGAGGTAGCAAGTGCAGAAGAGTCCCTGGCCAATGGTCTGGCAGTCAGAGGAAAGGTTGATGAGATTTTGGTTCACTATTGCAATTGCCTCTGATGGAAGAGGGTTTTAAAGCTGAAATTTATCGCTCGGATGCTTGGGGGTCGAGTGGAAAGTGGAGTGGAAGAAACCGGATTGTTTTTTCCTGACTGCTTTGTAATCTCAGCAGCAGAATGAACGGAGGCGTGGAGAAACTTTCAGTAGGGAGGCTCCAAGGAGAGGTGCTTTCCACTTTTAAATCATTCTTTGACGAAGAGTCTCTGGAAGGATTTGGGGTGCGGGTTAGATCTGCTAAGAAGGGAGTTTTGTCCGAGGGAAGGCACCGGGTAGTAGTGCTTGATTTGGAAAAAAATGGGAAGTGTTTGAAGGTGGCGGTGAAGGCCTTTGGTAGGCAGGGGAGTCTGAAGGACCGCTATGACTTCAGGAAGGGAAGTAAGGCTGAACGCTCGTTCAAGGCGGCCACTTTTTTAAAAAGCCGTGGTGTCGGGACGCCTAGACCTATTGCCTATTTCGATTGCTGGGAAGGTTCTCGTCTAGTGGAGAGTTTTTATCTTTCGGATTACCTTGAATCGTTAACCAGCTTCAAGGATTCACTGATTCAGATCTACCAGGAGAGGGCGGATTGTCGATTTTTGGTAGAAAGATTAGGTCATATCGCCTCTGCGATTCGGCGAATGCATGATGTGGGGTTTTGGCATCGGGACCTGGGAAATCAAAACATGGAATTTCAGGTTTCTGGTGACGAGGAGTGGGGGGAGGTTCAGTTTATTGACCTAAATCGGGGGCGAATCAGGGAGGACCTGAGCTTGAAGGAACGAGCACAGGATTTTTCGAGGATACGCCTGCCTTCGGCATTCCTTAATGTGTTGGCGAGAGTTTATTGGGGAGGGAATCCACCCAGAGAATTCACAAAAGAGATGATTTCTCGCCGGAGGGGTTTTGAGTGGTGGGAGCGAAGCCGCAAGTGGCGGCATCCATTTCGCAAACGGTCTCGGGGGGGTGTTGGGAGTTATCCCGAGGTGCAGGATATTTGGATTTGGGACCGGGAATCAGCGCAGGCATCGATCACGATGGAGAGGTATGAGAGGAAGCGATATTATTCTCGCGGGAGGTATTGCAAGGTTGCTTGGGCGGTTTTGAAATCTGCGGGAAAAGTCTGGCGTGAATACCGTAGACAACTTCCGTTGGCCTACCAGAGCCGGATTGATTTGAAGGGGCGATTTGGAGTAGCGCTCGAATCAACCGATCTGGATTTTAATCGCCAGTTTGAATTGTTGGAAGAGTTGGGGAAGGTTCCGGTTCTTTTGCGGTTTTGTCACCATGAGGGAATGTCGTGTTGGAAGGAAGGGGTAACTCAGGTGAAGCGATTAGCGGCTTCTGGACGCGAGGTAATGATTGCGATAGTACAGGACCGTCGCGCCGTCAAGGAACCCGAGTCGTGGGCTGAATTTCTAAACTACGTGATCGGCGAAGCCGGAGACCTAGTGACTGACGTTGAAATCTGTCATGCCGTGAACCGGATGAAGTGGGGTGTCCACGGGCCGAATGATCAGGCTGCCTTGTTGGATCCGGTTGTAAAGTTGCAGGAGAAATTCCCTAAAATCACATTTACGGGGCCTGCTTGTATTGACTTCGAGTATCATTATATTTGTTCAGCTTTGGAAAGTGCTCCGGATGGGCTGCATTACGGAGCCTTGTCGCATCATCTCTATGTAGATCGGAGGGGAGCGCCGGAGAATTTCCAGGGGAAATTTAGTACCCTTGAGAAATGCGGATTACTGCGAGCGATTGCGAAGGTGGCGCCTGCTTGTGATGACCGAGTGATCATCTCGGAGGTGAATTGGCCCCTCGAAGGAACCGGGATTTGGTCCCCGGTGACGGCGACGTATGTGGGTCCTGATGCGCCTGAGCACCCCCTTAGCGTGAGTGAATTCGACTACGGGGTCTATATGTTGAGATATCTTGTGATCTCGGTGTGTTCAGGATTTGTGGATAGGGTTTATTGGTGGCGCCTAGTGGCCCACGGATTTGGATTGATCGATGAGAGGGCCGAAGGCGGGTGGCGTGAGCGGATTGGGTTTACGATGCTTCGTGTCTTTCTAGAGCAGTTGGGGTCGGCGACTTTTGTCGAGAAGTTGGAAATGGAAGACGATGTTTACGCGCTGCGCTTTGAGCGAGGCGACGAGAAAATCATGATGATGTGGTGCAATGGGCGAACTTATTCCGGACCGTGGCCGGTCGATTTCAAGCACGCTCTGAATGCCTCTGGCGAGGTGATTGAGATTGAGAAAGTTGAAGGCTCGCCGGTATATCTCTTTGTTTAGCTTTCCCCAACGTCTCGCTTGATGACTGCGGCGATTTTCCGGGCATGGAGTTCGATGAATTTAAGATTTGAAACTTTGCTGCCTCCGCCTCCGATGCCGCAAAGGTTTATTTTTTAATAGGGGGGATCTCTGAGAAATAGTTCTTTTCGACAGCAAGGGTGATTATTTTTCCCGAGAGTTTTTTGACCCGACCCAATTGAGAATGAGGTGCCAGGAAGAGATCGACTGGAGTCGCTCCACGATTTGAGATTTCGTTGAGTATTTCGCGAAGTGATTGGTCGTTCTGATTAAAGTCCACTTCTTGATGTTCCTGGGTGATCAGGCGATCTGGGTAGGGAAGTTTTTTTTCTTGCTGGGCTAGATTCACGGCTCGGAGTGCGCGCGGGATTTCGAGTTCATCTTTATACTTGTTGAGGAAGGCGACTGGATCCTCCCCCCGGAGGCGCCAGCGGTCTTCGAACCAAAAGACGTCAACAGGTGATCGTCGCCAGTCTTGCTCGATACTATCGGCGCATGCTTGAGCAGAGATTGTTGGGATGTATCGAAAGGAGATTTTCCAACGTGCGATTCCGACGGTCTCGCATGAGAGGCTGGTCAGGAGACCTTTTCCTCGTTTAGCGATGATATGGGGGAGCGGTGAACAGGTGGTGGGGCGCCCAAAAAATAGGCAGGCGGCTCCGCGGTCACCAACCCGTTGGTCCGCCAGGATACCCATAGCTCCACCATCTCTTACAAAGCTCGAGAGGCGATGGGTTGAGGAACGTTTCGCGAAAAGTTTTAGTCCCCGTCGCCTTCTACGTCGTTCGACCACGGCATTAATTAGAGAATTGTTGAGGGGGCGATAGTGTGTTCCGACTCTAAAATCTCCATCGACTAGGAAGATGGCTTGGGCAAGGAGTTCCCAGTTTCCCATATGTGGAGAGACCATGACAATACCGCCCTCGCGCGTCGTAGCGAAGAAATCGTCGAGCCCTTCAAAGTGGATTCTAGCCAGAATTTTATCATCACTTAAAAAAGGGATTTTGAGCGAAGTTAGGAAGTTCGCTCCGGTTCGTTCGAAAACCTCTGCAGTAAGCTGTGATATTTCAGATTGCGAAATTTCGTCGCCGAATGCGAAGCGAAGGTTGCGGGTGACTTGATACCTGCGAGTTGAGTTGTAGCGATACACGATCCGCCCCGCAAATTCACCAAGTTTGAAGACGGTCTCCAAAGACATCATCTTGAGCATCCACTCGAAGACGCGATAGGCGTAGTACTCAAGCCTATGACTGAGGGTGGGGGGGGTGGAACGACTCATCGTGTGCCCGCAATGGCTGGCGGAAGGGTGTTACCAGCGAAAAAAGTGAATGTTAAGTGTCAAAATGCTCCGATTTTCTGCGTAGGTTCTCTCCATGCGTATTTTTGCCTCGTTTCTTGCCCTAATCTCTCTCGTGTCAGCGTCTGAGAAGCCCAACGTCTTGTTCATTTTTGCTGATGATATGACCTATGAGGCCATTGGTTCTCTCGGTCTGACCGAAGTGAAGACTCCCAATCTGGATAAGTTGTTCAGCTCGGGGACTCAGTTCACCCATGCCTACAATTCTGGTGGGTGGAATGGCGCAATTTGTGTGGCCAGCCGGAATATGATGATGACGGGACGTCACCTCTGGTATGCACAGAAGGAAGAGAAAATGATGGGTAAACGCCGTCTCTGGCCGCAATTGATGAGCGATGCCGGTTACACTACTTACATGACTGGAAAATGGCATGTTCGTATGAAAGCGGGGGATCTTTTTGACCACGTCGGGGATGTCCGTCCTGGTATGCCCAACCAGGTAAAGACGGGATACAATCGTCCTCTTGAAGGGAAGAAAGATATTTGGGATCCTGCTGACAAGTCCAACAACGGGTTCTGGAAGGGTGGTAAACACTGGTCGGAAGTGGAGGCCGATACTGCGGTGAGGTTTCTCAATATGGCTAAAAAGGACGACAAGCCGTTTTTCTTCTACTTGGCTTTTAATGCTCCGCACGATCCCCGTCAGTCTCCGCAGGAGTATCTCGACATGTATCCGATTTCCGACGTTAAGGTGCCTGGGAATTTTCTCGATGCCTATCCTCACCGAAAAGTGATGAAGGCTCCGCATAGTCTTCGTGATGAGAAGCTCGCACCAATGCCGAGGACCAAGCACTCGGTTCAAGTGGCCCGGCGTGAATACTTCGCCTTAATCACGCACATGGATGCTCAAATTGGGCGCGTTCTGGATGCTCTGGAAAAGAATGGTCAACGGGAGAATACCTATATTGTTTTCACTGCTGACCATGGGCTCGGTTGCGGTCATCACGGTCTCCTTGGGAAGCAAAACATGTATGATCACAGCATCAGGGTTCCTTACGTTGTCGTGGGGCCGGAAGTAGAGGCTGGAAAGAGAGTCTCTGCTCCGATCTACATTCAGGACTCGGTTCCGACTGCTCTTGAAGTTGCAGGGATCGAGATTCCAGAGCACATTCAATATCAAAGTTACATTCCCATTCTTAAGAACGAGTCGAGTGGTCGCGATCAGATTTACTCGGCATATCTCAAGGATGCTCAGCGCGCGCTGAGCAAAGATGGCTACAAGTTGATCCTTTATCCTGGTGGTGGGATTGCCCGCCTTTATCACCTTGAAAAAGATCCCCAGGAGAAAGTGGACTTGCTCCAAAAAGGAAAAGGCAAGGAAGTTGCTAAGAGGCTCTTTCGAGCCCTCAAATCAGAGGCTAAACTTCACGGTGACGAGCTTAAGTTTGGAGAATATGAGGCTTTAAATTAGGCCAACTTACTTTGGCTTAGATCTTTCTGGAAAGGTGGGGAGAAACCTTCCGTAATTAGAAATAGAACTTATGAAACGTCTTGCCCTTGTTATCCCGATTTTGCTGGCGCTCGTCAGTCCATTGTTTTTGTCAGCCAAAAAGGAGGGGACAACGAAAAAGAAGATCGTGCTGATCGCGGGCAGCCGTAGCCACGCATCAGGAGAGCATGAATTCAGGGCTGGTTGTATGGTTCTTGCAAAGGCACTGAACGAGGAAAGCGGGCTCAATGTTGAAGCGGTGGTTGTAGGAAAAGATTGGCCTAAGGATAAGTCGGTTCTCGATAATGCGGATTCTATTTTTATCTTCGCCGACAGTGTGAGCGGCATCGCAGGCGAATGGGAGTATCTTGATTCTCTGGCGAAGAAGGGCGTCGGAATGGTCTTTATGCACTATGCCGTCCACCCAAATCCGCAGATGGGTAAAAAGTATTTTCAGCCCTGGATCGGTGGCGCGATGGAGTCGGAGTGGTCGGTAAATCCTCACTGGGTTGCCGATATGAAGATTAAACAGGATCATGAAGTCGGAAATGGGGTGCCGGAAACGGTGACTTGTCTCGACGAGTTTTACTACAATATGCGCTTCATCGATGAACGCGATAAGGTGCTCGATTTGGTGACGGCAACACCGACTCGTGAGAACATGTATAGATACATCAACCTTTGGAATCAGCATGGCGTTGATGGTTTGAATAAAGAGCATGCTCTGATGTGGGGCTACGAGCGCCCGAATGGCGGTCGCGGGGTTGGTTTTACTGGTGGGCACTACCATCACGGTTGGGCGTTGGATGGGTTCCGCACGGTGGTTCTTAACGCTTTGATCTGGTCTGCAGGGATTGAAGTTCCTGAAGGTGGAGTGAAATCTAAGCCACTGACCGAAGATGATCTTAATGCCAATCTTGATAGCTATGGCAAGAACATGAAGCGGCTAGAACTTCCTAACCCAAGCGATTGGAAGAAGTTGAAGCCAGCTCGTATCGACGAGAAACGCGAAGCTGCCTTTACGAAGTAAGTGGCTTGCCTTTCAGGCTTCCGACTCAACTATAAATAAGGAAGGTGAGTTTAAGGCGCTGTGGCTCCTTAAGCAGAGTGGCGAGAGAGCGGTCAGCAAGGAGGTCAGCGGTTTGTCTGGGTGGCTATACCTAACGGTAAGCTTCAGGAAGATTTTGCAAGGGTGATCCCTTGGTCACAGAGCCAAGCGAGGCAGGCTTGGTGATCGTTCAGGTTGTATTGCCACGAGGAAAAACCGAACTCTTTTCCGGTTGCAATGTTCTCGGGAAGGTCGTCGAGGTAGAGGGTTTCACGAGGGACGAGATCGTAATGATCGATGGCTGATTGATAGAATTCGGGATGAGGTTTGATGGTTCCGACTTCCTGTGAAAAGTGGTGGTGATCGAAGAGATCGAAATCCTGATAGGTTTTGAGAAATGAGCGGGCGTGGATCGCGTTGGTGTTGGAGAAGAGAATGAGGCGATGGCCTTGCTTCTTCAGGGTGTGGACGACCTCCCACATCGGTAGATTAGGCGAGAAAATGTTTTTCCACGCTGCCACGAATTCGTTCGAGGTGAGAGGGTGATTGAGGATGTCGAGTGATTGCTGCACGAATTCCTGATCGGAGAGTTTTCCAGTCTCGTAGTGATCTTTGAGGCTCGCAAGGGCGTCGGGTAGGGGTGTGTTTTCAGAACCAAGAATGGCGAGATGGAATCGCTGGAAGTGGAGTTTTAGGAGAACGTTTCCGATGTCGTAAAGGAAGGTCACGATTGTTTGACTTTGGATAAGATGAAGTTGGCAGCCTGGCGTGCGGCGGAGGGGCGTGCGTGTTGGATGAGTCGTTTTTTCTGCTCGCGCCAAAGGGAGGCATCGTTGGCGAGTAGATTTGAGATGGATTCGCGAATGGCTTTTGCTGAGGTTGCGAGCGATCCGGTTTGAAATCGGTCGAGAAGTTCGATGTTCCCTTCCTCTTGTCCGGGAACGATGTGGTGGACCAGCATGGGGCACTGTGCGGCAATGGCCTCATGCACGGTGGCGCCTCCGGCTTTACCAATGATGAGGTGGTGCGAGGAGAGCAGCTCGGGGACTTTACGAGTCCAGCCTTTGATATGGATTCGCCCGGGAAAGGATTTTTTGAGTGACCGGACCTTGCGATAAAGTCGGCGGACGTTTCGTCCGAGAACGATCGTGATGTGGTTTTCGTGACTGAGAGCGGCCCTGATGATGTCGGTGACGTGTGGAGAACGGGCGGTGGGAAAGAAAAGAATGCGGAAGGGATTAAGGGGATCATTCGGCGGAACTTTTTCGAGACTCTCAAAGCGAGGGCTCACTGGAAAGCCGGTGACCTTCATTTTTTCTTTGGGAAGATTGCTGGTGATCAGTCCTTCACGGGTGTGATTGTCAGTGATGAGAAAGTAGTCACTGGGCGAGCGGGTCCAGGCGGCATTGATTTCGATAGAGTCGGTGACGACAGTGACAATGGGGACGCGGCGCCCTATCGAGAATTGTCGGTCAACCATGTAAGGGTAAAGCGGGTAGGTGTTAACAACCAGATCAGGCTCAAATCGGTTGAGCAGGTTGGCAACGGCGTCCTCGGTCTTGGCAATAAAGGGTAGGGGCTGGGAGAAGTCTTGGCGATCGGTGGATCGATACATCCAAGCCCAAATTTTAGGAGTGTAAGTGGTGATTTCCCGGTAGGCTTTGCACAAGAATGCGTTAATTTTCGGATTGCCGATGTGGCAGGGATCGGCGACCAAAATTTCCGCTTGTTCTTCCAGCGCCTCGGCAAGGTGACGGGCCGCGCTATTGTGCCCATCGCCAAAGCTTGCAGAGAGAATTAGGATTTTGGGCTTCACGCGTTCAATTGTTGAATGAGATCTAGAGGGGATCCGGAGTTGCGTCGACACTCATTTGAGGTCATTCTGACATTGAAGAATGGCAGAGAGGTCGAACGAAAATAGGAAAGATCAGATCAGGGTTGTCGATGAGGTGCCTACGGAGGTTATTCGTTTGGACGCGGAGAAAGAGGGGTCATTGAAGAAAAAGGGGGGAATACCCAATGCTGTTCTGGCTCCAGCGGAGGAATCTACTACTCAAGAAAATTCTTCTGAGGAGAATTCTGCTAAGGAAAAGCTATTCGATCCAGAAAGGGAGTGGTTGGAGTTTGATAGGGAGTCCGATGATGACTTGGTTCCGATGGGTTGGTTTGTTTTATTGGCAGTTGGCTTGTTTGGTATTTTGGGCTGGGTGGTTTTCCAAACTAACATGGGTGATTCCGAGAGTGATTTGATAGATGTGAAAATTGCTAATCAACTATTGGGTCGCGATCTAGACCGACCTAAGGGTGCGGAGGCGGAGGAGAGTGAACGAGAGGCCGCGGAAGTTCATTTTAACAAAATGGAGAAGGTCATGACTGAATTCCTAAGTGCTGAATCGCTTGAGGAGATGATTAAATGGGTTAGGCATCCGGAGAGGGTTGCTCCGCTGATGGAGTCTTATTATGCGCGCAATCCAATTGAGCCCCTAGTATTCAGAGCTACGAAAAAGTATCATAGCATTTCGCTCGAGAATAAGCCGTTCATAGCTCTAGGGGTGAAGGTTGAGGAAAAAGAGAAGGGCATTCCCATTCTTATCGAAGACCGGCCGGATGGCATGCTCGTAGATTGGGAATCATTTGTGTGTTATCTCCCAATGAGCCCAGAAGATCTTGCCAAATCGCGTCCAACCGAGTTGATGGGGCTGAGGGTCTATGCCCAGAGAGATAATTTCTATACGTATGAATTTTCGGATGAGAGCGAGTTTGATTGTTTCCGACTAAACTTTCGTGGATCGGAAACTACTCTTTATGGCTTTGTGAAAAAGGGGACTACTTTGGAGCGGGAGTTCCTTAAAGCTTTTCCGCTTGAAGGTGATGAATCTCAAAAGGCTGCGATCATCAAGGCAAGATTCTTAGAGGAAAGCAAGGCTACGCGTTCAATGCTGATTGAGGGGCTGGAATCGACAAGGTGGGCGTTTCCTCATAATCCACAGGAAGTTTCTGGGAACGAATCAGATGCCGTTGATGCCGATTAATTAGAAAATCGCAAAGGTATCCTTTATCTCAATGGCTCGGACACTCCTTACACGGGTAGAGCTTTTAATTTGCATGAAACCGGGCAGAAGAGTGCTGAACATACCTTAAAGGAAGGCAGACTGGATGGGCCAACGTCTGCGTGGCATAAAAACGGGGGGAAGCAGGCAGAACAATAACCCTTGCGCGTGTTCGTCTTTTTAGCGTCACTTGCCTTCTGCAGCCCCCGATTTGCGTGGCGATTCTCAGTTGCGCTTGTTTTATGTTAAATGTGAAGAGGTCGTTTCTATTTTTGGTGCCGGGAATAGTGGCGGCAGGTGCGGGTTTACTTGTGCGAAGTTATATGGTTGGGTCCGAACAGGCGAAGAGCGCAAAGCAATCGAAAGAGACAATAATTTAGAATGATGAAACAATACAATAACCGGGTGACTGCTTTTTTCGCCATTTCATTTGTGATACTATTTTCAGCTGGGGTTTTTGCGCAGGCTACAGCGCCCCAAGTTTTCACGAACATTCTTGAGCCGAACAAGCTTTACGAAGGTGAAAGGGTGGTGGTGACTCCGCCGGAGGAAATCCAGAAATATATAAAATTGGTGAAGGAGGGAGCGAAGAACGACCCCGAGTGGTATGAGGAATACTCAAAGAATGCTAAGCCGGGGATTCCGCTTCCGTTTCACAAAAATCTTAATCTGACCACTGCACAGTATGAGGAATACCTGGATCTCTGGGGTAAGCGGGAATTTAAGGTTCTGGAGAAGGTCGGCGTTCTTCTTGAACAGCGGCGCGGCAAATGGAGCTTTAGATTATCGGGAACGGGAGCAATGATTTCCTTGCTCCGATATGAAGAAAAGGAAGATGCGTTTCGTTCGACCAACGGTGTTATGAAGCGGATCGATGATATTGATGCTGGCGAGGAAACGATTCTTGGCGAATGGAAAGGAGTCGAATGGAGGTTTGAGGAGGAGACACCGTTGGGAAAAACTAAAGAGAATATGGCCCTTGGAAAATCTGCTGACGGGAAATTTGGTTTTCTCGTTTATCGTCTTCAGGATATTACGGCAAATAACACTGTTCTGGAGGATGTCAGTAGAGTGATTCGTTTTCCGCTCAAATAGGAATTGAGAGGGTCCAGTCGTGTGAATCTTTTGAAAAAACGAGTTCTTGGACTACAATTCCGCACGTGGGCAACAATGCCGCTACTTGCTTGGGGATGTGTGAACCTGTTGTTTTCAACTGCGCTGGGGACTAGGATCCTTTGCAATAAGATAGAGCAAAAAATAGGCCTGCCTTGCCAATTGGAAAGTGTGACATGGTCGCCCTGGACGGGAGTGACGGCGAGCAATTTCCAGGTATTTGTTCCAGCTAAATTGGGGCAGAAAAATGCTCTTTTTTCAGTTCGTGAGATTCGTGTCGATGTATCGTGGATTTCTCTGCTGAGGGGGAAAAGGCGTTGGGAACGACTCGAGGTCAATCAGCTTAGTGCTAATGTTGCGGTTGAGACGATTAGTGATATTCTGGCCCTGTCCATGGAGGGGGCTTCTAAGTCGGCGGTGGTTGAACGGCCAGGCGATCAAGAGGAGGTGCCTCATCCAGATCCTGAAAGTCAACCAGCAGATCAGAAAACCGAGGAATCTCCATTAGCCCGGGACGACGTTCCTGCAAAAAGTGAGGCTCCCAATGTGACCTCGCCGCCAAGCGAGGATTTTGAGGGAGTGATTATTTTATCCAATGCGAAAGTGAAGATCTTTTCAGAACGAGTTCCCGATCTCTCACTGACTCTGGACCAAATCGAGGGTGAGATTCCGCTTTGGGGAGGCACTCGGGAGGGCGAGATTTCCTGCCGGGAAGTTAGGATTTCAGATGCGATTTCAGAAGGGGGATTGACGATCCCTGTGGTGTGGGCAGATCGCTCGCTTGCGGTCATGGAGCATTCGCTTAAAGTCTTTGGCTTGAATCTTGAGCTATCGGCGGCCGTGAAACTGGCCGCTGGTTTTCCTGCTGGTTTACAGGTGAGCCTTCCAGATCAGCAGGTTGATTTGAGTTCGGTTTTTCGGGAGCAAAAATCCCCAGTGGCGGTGTCTAATTTGAATTCAAGGAATCAACTTCAGGGTTACTTGTTGGTTCCTGCGAGTTTCAAAGGGAGTAGTGTCACGAACTTTGAAAATGTGGTGATCAATGACCCTCGGGATGAAGGCGGAATGAGATTTAACCGTGGAAAGGCCAAGTTCGTTGTCACAGCGGCAGGAGTTGTGGCTAAAGATGTTCGGGCTATTGGTGAGGAGGACGCCATTCTGATCAATGGGTTTGCGACGGCTGCGGGAGAGGCGGCAGCAACGGTGCGGATTGTTTCGAGCCCTGAAAGGGCACAATCCCACGCGAAAAGAGTGAGGATGACTTCCGGGAACCTGCTAATGGACTTTCAGCCGCTAATTACTCCTGATCGCGCATTTCGGGATATTCGGATTGAAGCTCGTAACGGGACATTGATGATGGACCTTGGTGAGGATCGTTCCTGGGTTCCTTTTTTTGCGACCGCGGAAGAGGTCCTGAGTCGAAAGAATACCGATCCTCCTAATTTACCATGAGAATTATTGCCGGTTCAGCAAAGGGGCACCCCCTAAAGGTTCCGCGTGAAGTTTCGCGTCCGACTACGGATCGCGTCCGTGAGTCGGTATTTGGGATTCTCAAGGCCGTGATTCCCGACGCACGAGTTCTTGATCTTTATGCGGGGTCGGGTGCCCTAGGGATTGAGGCCTTGAGCCGCGGTGGGGCTTCGTGTACTTTTGTGGAGCAGAATCGTGGGGCATGCCGGGTCATTGAGGAGAATTTAAACAAGACGGGATACAAAGACGGGAGAGTAATTCAACGCGAAGTGGGAGCTTTTCTACGTAGCGAAAGAACGAGTTACGATTTGATTTTTGCTGATCCTCCCTACGCCGATGGTTTGAGTGATCCGGCACGTGATTTGATTGCCACCGAAGGCTGGGAGCAATGGTTGGCGAAGGATGGTTTTTTGATCTTGGAGCGTGAAGCGGTGGGAGAACTTCCTGGTCCGAAAGAATTGGCTTTGGTTCAAAGCAGGGATTATGGCCGGAGCCGAATTGCAATTTATCAGTTGGAATCTTGAGATGAGGACCTTGGTCATAATTGTTTGGAGAATTCTCTACCCGCTGGTAGCGCTAGCTGCTGCGCCTTTTTGGATGTTGAAGATGTTGCGTCGCGATGGTTGGGGGAGTGGGTTGTTGGAGCGGATTGGGATCTATGGGAGAGAAGTTGAGTTTGAACGCACTGGAGCAGTTTATATCCACGCGGTGAGCGTGGGGGAGGTGCTTCTCGCGCTAAAGGTGATCACGGAATGGCGGAAAGAAACAGGTGATCATTTTGTGTTGGTCCCCACCACGGCGACCGGAATGGCGGTGGCCCGGGACAAGGCACCCGAAGATGTGCGGGTCATTTATGCACCGCTTGATCTTGGGTTCTTGATCCGCCGCGTTATGAAGCGGTTGGAGCCCCGGGTAGTGGTGATGGTGGAATCCGAGATCTGGCCGAATCTGATCTATGAAACTCACTGCCTTGGAATTCCGATCGGTTTGATGAATGCTCGTCTTTCTCCGAGATCTGGCCGGCGCCTGAAAAAGTTTCAAAGTTTTGTGGCCCCCTTTCTGGAGTTGCTGGACTATGTCGGAGTTCCCGAAAAAGAGGATCTTGTCCGATGGCAGACCATTGGAGTTCGAGAGAAAGCGGCGGTGCTCACCGGAAATGTGAAGTTTGATCCGTCGGGTGCGGCTTTGCCAGAGAAGAGACCGGAATTTTCGGCGATGCTGGATCGATTTCCGAAGAGGCCGGTGGCGATGGCTGTCTCAACCTTTCCCGGTGAAGAGGAATACCTTGACGATGTTTTCAGAGAGCTAGGCTATCAATCGGTTATTGTGCCCCGGCATGCCGAGCGCCGAGCTGAGGTGGTCGAGGCTTTAAATGACGATGTGATTTTAAGAAGCGAATTCCAGCAGCCTTTGGGGAGCGAATCGTTTGTGATTGATAGCACGGGAGAGTTACGCGACTGGACAGCTCACGCGGATGTCGTGGTCATCGGAAAGAGCTTCTTTGAAGAGGGTGGGCAGAATCCTTCCGAAGCAATTCTCGCCGGAGTGCCGGTCATTTGCGGATCAAATATGGCAAATTTTGAGCCCCTAGTTTCTGAGCTCAAAGAGGCGGGTGGAATTTGTATGGTGTCTTCTCGCGAAGAGTTAGTTTCCGCGCTTCGTAAATTACCTAGGGGGCAAGTTCCAAAAGCGCGTGCTGTGCTGGAAAAGCACAATGGTGCGATGGAGCGGACGATCTCCCTTTTCCGAGGAGGTCGATAGGGTTGGTCTAATAGGACCCGTTGAAGCTCTCGGGGTAGCTTCCGAAGTAGAGTTTGTCCCAAAAGTCTCTGGCTGGAATCCCTGTGTTTCTAATTGGGCGAGGGTGGCCTCCTGAGTGTGGATATTGTGAATGGTGAAAAGAGTAAGAATGCCAAGAGTTTCTTGGCCTCCGCAAAAATCAGACCTGTCATCCAGTCATTACAATGAATGATATCGGGTTTAACTCTGGAAACCGTTTTCTAGTAGTCGCTTCGGAACGAAATTCGGAGTCATCTTTTTTTGGATCCAATTCGCTGCACAAAATTTAATAGTAGGGGGTGTGCCGGGTCCGTCATGCCATGCCCATAACCATCAATTTCGAACAAGGTAACGTCCTGATGCCCTGCAACTTTTAGCATTCTGAAGAGATAGGCATTTTCCTCATAGCGACCGAGAAGCTCTTTTTCGCGATCACCTGTGATTAGGAGAATGGGTGGGGCATCCTTCCTCACGTGGAAGAGGGGCGCCAGTTCGTCGACGACAGGGCGAGTTGCAGCAATGCCACGCTCCTTTCGAACTGTGAAATGTGTGATGGCGTGCCCACTGTATGGAATGAGACCTGCAATATCATTGGTATCCACCTGGTGACGCTTGAGCCAAGATGAATCAAGCCCGATCATACTCGTGAGGTAACCTCCGGCAGAATGTCCGCTAATGAAGATGCGCTTCTGATCTCCCCCAAGTTTCCCGATGTTTTTTATGACCCAGGCAACTGCGGCAGCTGCGTCGTCAAGGCATTCGGTGACTTGGACTTTCGGACTCAGCCGATAGTTAACAGCAACGATGGCATGTCCTTTATTCTGAAGATCTTTGGGAAAACTTTTCCCCCCCGAAGTCAACCCGCCACCGTGAAACCAGATAATGGTCGCAAAGCCTCTTGATGAAGGGTGATGGATATCTAGAAGACATCTTTCACGCTGATACTCGTCGAGGGCCTGGGTGTCCTCACGATAAGGAATGTCTTTCTTGATTTCGTAATCGCTGTCAGTGGCCCAAATTTGAAGGACTGATATAAAAAATAGGAGGAGGATTCGCATCATGTGACGGTCTCAAAGATTCGCTGCTGGTGCTAGGTTAATTCTGTTGAAAGCTATCGAGGATGATGAATTAGTTTTTTGAAAATTTTAAGATCCGATCAGATTAGTTAAAATTGTGCCCACGCTTAGAACGAAGAGCGAAAGGAGGGTGAGTTTGTGGGGTATGATTCTCTACGGGAATAGGTATGCCACCACGGCCCCCGTGGTCATTAAGTAGAGCAATTTTTCTCTACGAGAAGGGTGTTAGAGTTAATCGGGCTCTTTAAGGCCCACTGACTCGAATCCGGTAAAATTTCTTCTCACCAGAGGTTTGATCGGTCGAGCTGCTTGTGGGGCCGCCTGCTGTGACTGAATCGTGGAGGCTCCAGACGCCCTCTAGGGTGGTGCTTGATTCAACTCTGTAGGTTTTTCCGGTGACTGAAGCCCAAGTGATTTCGATTTCGTCCGGAGTATCGGTAGGTCCGACCGATAGAATACGAAAGTAATCTGAGGTATCTAGCGGGTTGGTCCCTGCAACAGTTTCCGCGCCGTCGGAAGATCCGTCGCCATCAGTGTCAAATAAGTTGGGATTGGTGCCCAATGCGTTTTCCCTGATGTTACTGAGTCCGTCGCCATCTTGGTCGGTGGCTTCGGAAAATCCGGGGCTTCCTCCGGTATATGCAGAGGCACGCCAGTTCAGGGGGTCATTGTAATCTCCCTCCGTATCAATGACTTCCAAGGATGGGCCGGTGCCATCGGCAGCGAGGGGCCAAGGGGCATTGTCATCGTATGAAAAATCGTGAATGGTGTTGCGGAATGGATCGCGGAGTTCGATGTTTTCACCTCCGTTGGAGAGTGCATCAGAAGCCCAGTTGCCTGCGATGAGAATATTATTTCCGTAGCGAGCACGAAATGCTGATTCGGCAGAAACGATTACGGCATATTGCCCCGGGGCCAAAGTGACGTTTGTAAAGGTAAAGGCGCCGAAAGGTTGGGTGTCATCGAAGGAAGCTCCATCAAGAGCAAGCGGTGTCGAACCGGTATTTTGGATTTCGATAAATTCGTAGAACGATCCACCAATCGGATGATACATGATCTCGGTAATTCTAAGATTATCGAGGGTTGGGCTACTAATACTTGAATCTACGATGAGAGCATCATCGAATTCCACGCGGAGGGCTTGCGGGGTATCGGTGGACGCAAAAATTCCAGCTTGCGAGGTGGTGATATTTCCAGAGGCCATTCCCAGAGTCTCCCAGACACCGGGTTCGGTGCGATACTGGAGATCGATCCCCGTTGTTTTCTTAAAGATCCTAACGACTGCGTCTTTTTCGGTCCAACTGATTGATCCAAGAATCGTTGTGCCTGATGTCGTGATCTTTTTGGCACGGAGTAAATCACCGTCTTCCATGCCGACCGTGAAACGCACTGGCGAGCCGTTTTGCTCTCCATCGACGATGATCCCAGTGTAAAAGTCACCCTGTTGCACGGAGGTTAGAGTTACTTCTGAAGTAAAAGACCAAATTCCGGCCGGGGTGTCACGCCACATCCGAGGGTGGTTTGGGGAGTTTAGGGTTAATGGTTTGGCTGGGTTTGTTTCTAACTTAACAGCTAGGCGATTTGGAGTTTCATCAAAGCTGTAAGAAGAAGGAGGGGTAGTGCCATCCTTTAAGATTAGATC
>JAQWSX010000144.1 GCA_029242935.1 Akkermansiaceae bacterium | reverse complement strand
CATGTTGCTGACCCGTTTGCTGGCTCCGGAGATTGGGGTGAAGCAAGCAGAGGATGTTGTCGCTCTCTATCACGAGGCTCTCTTTCAAGCCGGATTCAGCCAGTATCAGGCGGGGCAATATTCGGCATGCTTTCCTTTGTTCCGTCGACTCACCGAAGTGGCGGCGCGAACCAAATGGGCCAACATGGCCTACTTCTATATTGGAATGAGTCACTACCAATTGAAGAATTGGAACAAAGCGATTGATTCTCTTTCGTTGGTGGGAACCGAAGTTGAAGAAGCCGGAGAAGGGCAGGATGATTTGGGGCGGATTGAGATTGGCCAGCGTTTCTATTCCAAGATCGTTGATGCCGATGTTCCCGTGATGCGGAAGCTGGGAGTTCCGGTGCAAGCAAGGGTGAAGGTCAGCAGTGGTGACGTGGAAACCCTGACCGGTGTTCCGGTTCCGGGGAAGAAGCATGAGATGTTAACGTCCGCGCCCACCGCGCTTGGTGCTCCTAAGCCAGGTGACGGAGTGTTGCAGATGGTGGGCGGAGATACTCTCGATGTGACTTATATCGATGACAGCACTCTGGATGGAAGCAAGGGAGTGCCGAGGACCGGAAAAGTCCGGGCCGTGAGCACGGGAACGGTAGGCTTTTTTCTAGGGGACAATTCCACCCCAGCTTACATCGCATACCCCGGAGAACCCCAGGTGTTGATGCTTCGTGATGCAGATTTGGACACTTCGAACGGAGCCGAAAAAATTACTCTGACGGTGAAGTCCTTTTTCAAAGTCGAGGCAGCCGCGGCGGCTGAAGATGATGAGGAAGCGCTGCTCGACATTTTTGCTCTGGACGATGAGGAAGAGGAAGTTTGGAAAGAGCGGGATAGTATTACCCTGACTTTGATTGAAACCGGGGAAGGAGCTGCCATTCGCAGCGGTATTTTCGTGGGCAAGGTGCCTCTGGCGGTTCTTGCCGAAGGAACGGTGCCCAACTCGGGGGACAATATTCTTCATTGTGACGAACTCGATGAGCTTTCTGTTTCGTATACGGATTCGGTTCACCTTTACGGAAATGAATCCCGGAGCAGCGAGGCTCGAATCAAAGTGTCGGGTTCGGTGAATTCAGGTGTCACCGCAGATCAGTTCGTGGTCTTCGAGGAATTGCTCAAAGCGCGTAAAGGATCGGTCGAAGCGGAGGCTCTTTCGGGATTAGGTGGAATTTATAAAGATATGGGATTGGATCAACGTGCCGCGCAACGTGCCATGGAGGCTCTCGCCAAGGTGGACCCTATCATTATGAATCGGAAGAAGCTGCCGGGTGATCTGGTTGAGAATGCCTTCCGCCTGAAGTGGGAAAGTGAATTGCTGAAGGATGACTTTGATTCGGCCACCGCAACCTGTCTGGCCTTTAACCGTCTCTATCCAGAGTCCGTCCTCGCGGATAAGGCTCTCATGACCTTGGGTCGGAGTCTCACTGATAAGGAGGAATTCGAAAAAGCGGTTGATGTCTATCAGCGGGTATTGGAATTGGAGAATCCCATTTCAGCGGCCGAAGCCCAGTTCCGGATTGGGGAGACCTTGCAGAGGCGTGCGATTGACTCGGTGGAGAAAGCCGACGCCCACAATAGTAAGTGGGGCAAGGCCGGCTTGACCAAAGCGACCGCTCTTCAAAATGCCATGGGGCCGGCGGTGACCGCCTTTCGGAGGACTTATCAAAGTTACCCCGAAAGTTCCTATGCTGCGGAAGCTTTGGGTCGCGTGGTCAGACACTATGTCGATACCGAGGCCTTCGCACAGGCGGCGGACTTGCTGGAGAATGTCTTTAACGACTATCCGGATGCGGCGTTTTTGGATGAGATGTTGTTGCTCTGGGCCAACGTGGGATACCGGATGGGGGACAACGAAACAGCCAAAGGAAAGCTGCGAAAGTTGATTTTTGATTATCCGACCAGCAAGCATGTTACCGAAGCCAGAAAGAAATTGGCCGGTCTGGAAGCTGAAGAGGGTGAATAGAGAAGCGAGTGGAATTCAGCATGATCTTCGATTTGAATAGTATGAAGCACGTTAGATTGGGCATTCAGGTTTCGCTTGGAATCATTGTCATGGGAGCGTTGCCGGACGCATTCGGACAGACCTTTGCTGAGAAGCGGTCGGCAATGTCCTCTAGCTTGGAAACACAGTCGGAAGCTGCCATCCTGGATCTTCTGAAGTCCGGAATTTCCGAAGGGAAACCGACACAGGCGATTGCGGAGACGCGTCGATGGCTGAGGCAGAACATTCCTGAGAATATCACCTTGCTTTACCAGGCTGGGCGTGCGGCCGAATTGAGCGGTGACGCCCGGGGAGCGGCGGCTTTGTATCAACAGTATCTCAAGAAGGCGGACCCCAAAGTTGCGAGCACCGGCTTGGCGATTGTGGCGGCTCACTCGCTTTTGAAGGATCAACTGAACGATCCCGGCTCGGCGTATTCCTTTAATCGTTCCACTTTGAACAGCCACGCTGCCAATGATAATGCTCGGCAGCTAGATCAATGGTTTCTTGCGGAGGCCATGAAACGCAAGGACGCAGAGGCGGTAGCCAAGCGCTTGCATGCCCTGCTCAAATCTGGAATTTCAGAAGACCTTCGCTCGACTTTTTATGATCAGTATTTCCGCTGGTTGCTCGAGCAGTCGGACGTCTATGTCGAGCAACCCGGCACGGTCGTGGTGACGGATGCATTGGTGACGGCCTGTCAGCAATTGGCCGCCGCAATGAATTTTAATGAGGAGCTGGCATTGCAGCTTGACTGGGCCATCTCGGTTCGGGCTTATAATCTGGCGAAGCTTTCCGAAAAGAATGTCATCCCGCCGATCGCCAAGGCAACGGCCCTATTGGAGAAGTTTCCACGGTATGCCCGATGGGTGCAGAGCGGTTGGGCCGGTGGTGGTAACGGGCTGTATTATCAAGGTGACGTCAAAAAATACTGGTCGCATGAAATTGAGGCAAAACTGGCTCCAGTGGTGACCGCAGCAGGGAAGATTTCATCAGTTCACTACGCAGAGTTGATGGAATCCTGGCGCGTAGGATACTATAGTCACAGGGAGCTGCGTCCTCTGGAAGTAAAGGTGGTCAGTGACTACGTGGCAGCCAACCCTAAGCAGATGAATAGCCGGGCTGGAGTGATATTGCTGGGCAAGTCGTGGGATCAACTGACGTTTGAGGATCTCCAGGCATTGGCTCCGCAACTTGCACAGAATAGCAGTTACGAGGCTTCGGTCATTCGGGCCGCTGTTGCGGGAGGGAAGGATAAGGATTTTGAGAAAGCCTTGGCGGCTCTGGTCGGACCGGAGGCCTGGCGTCTGCCACAGCATCACGATGCGCGAAATTCTCTCTGTCTTGGTCAATTGTCTAAATACCTTGGTGCCAAATCTTCTGATCAGGCAAAGCAACAGTGGGCCGATCTGGGCGGTGGACTCAAGACCGTCGATGCTAAGAAAGAAGATCCCGCAGCACAGCGAATTGCGGCCTTCAGAACGCTCTGGTCAGACTACAAATCCCCTCGACCCAAACTCTCCAGCGTGCGTGAACGTTTGTTAAAGGTGTTGGCATTCACCCCGGAGGCGATCGCCGATTTGCTTGCGGATGGAAGTGTCGATGCACAGCTCATTGCCCGGAATGCTCTGGCAACTGGCGTGGTAGGGCCGGAGCCAATTTGGAAGGAACTCGAAGCGGCCAACAAAGTAAACGTCACGAGTTACGCGCCGGGGATCCTCTACCTCGCCAAGCGTCACGCCGGAGGCCCTATTTCCGAACTCAAAAAACGTTACCCGTTGAAGTGTGTCGCTCATCCTTTGGAGCCGGTGCTCCGACAAGCGGTCGCGAAGGGGCTTCAGAACAACAAACTGGAAGCATGGCAGGTGATCGCCTGGGTCAACATGCAGTATTCCGAGGACAATGCCGTGCAGATCAAGCTCGGCCAGAATTTAATAAAATCGCCGCAGTGGAAGAACTTGCCCTTCGAGGTTCATTTTGCAGTGCGGCAGTGGTTTGGAAAAGAGGTGATCACTCCGGCGCAGGCGGCCTTGATCGATGCCGCTGATCCAGCCTTTGTCAGTCAGGACCTTCTCGCTCTCAAAAAGGAGCCGGAGACTGCAGAGGAGAGAAAGAAAAGGGAAGCTGCTGAAAAAGCAGATCCGGAAGCCGCTGCTGCAGCCGCTGCGGGACTGGCAAAAGCCGGCGTCGCGGTGGCAGTGCCTGCTTTGGAAGCGACCCTTGAAAAACTGCGCAAAGCACCGGTTAAGATTCTTGTTTCGGAGGAGGCTCTGGAAAGCCTTGCGACACTTTCCCCGTCGGTTTTTTCAGATGAAATAGTGCAGGGATTGTTGCTTCAGTTAATCGATGAAGTCAAAGCGATCCCTCCGGCGGCGAAATTCGGTTCCCTGCTCTTCGAGGCGATGAGTAAGAATCCCGATCCGCTCGCGATTCACCAAGCGACGCCTTTTTTCTGGCAGCACATCAATCGGCATACCCAGAATTTTCCAAAAATTAAAGCGCTGGCCCAATCGCTGGTTGAAGAGAGCCCTTCTGCGGCAAGTGCCTTGGCGAGTGCCGGATTGGCTGCCATTGCACGGCACCGCGGACATACTTATTTCGATCGCGAGGTGGACATCCCGTTCTTTAAATCAATCCGGGGCAAGGCTGCGATGAAGATGGGCTTGGTCGAGATTCCTGTTCCGAAAGGTGATCCGGCGTATCCGGTCTATCAGTCACAGGCTGACTGGATCACTGGTAACGAAGAAAGCGCCTGGGATCTTTTGAATGAGAATTGGAGCGAGTTTTTGCCCATTCATCGTGAGCTTTCGATG
>JAQWSX010000134.1 GCA_029242935.1 Akkermansiaceae bacterium | reverse complement strand
TCCGTTGAAGTGAAGATGCAAGGCCTCGGGCACCCCTTGCCCCCTCATGAACCTCGCAATCCCAGGGAAGTCCGGACTCGGCGTCCCCGTGAGATAATAACTTTGAGGATGACAAGCGTAATAACTTAGCACTGCTACGGGCTTATTCTTACTCCAAAAAGAAAGCAACGACACATCCGGGTCAATCGTACCTTCCGGCTCCGCTCGCAACGCGGGGTCACGCGTTGTCGTGTAACGAACCGCTCTCACTTTTCCATCGGGCCAAGATTCGACGATTCGAGGCCACTTTTTCTACCGCAGCCTCACCCCACCCGTAATGAGTCACTTTCTGCGCCTTAGAAAGTGACTCCCGGACAGCCGCTGCAGACCGCCCAATCACCTCTCTATGAAAATCTCCCTTGGTCCGTTCATATCCCTTAAGTCCAAATTTCTTTACTAACTTTTCCGCCGTGAAATCACACCCCGGCGCATCGTGTTGATGAAGTGCGTGAAGAGCCACCCGGTCACGTGTCGTGCCCGCAGCCTTTGCTAAGGCGTCCCGAAATTGATCATAGCCTTCGTTGGCAACTCCGATCCAATCGATCGCGCATATCACAATTGGTTTACCGGACCCTAAAATAACGACACCCCGGCATCGTAACGAAAGCTCGGGATCCTTTCCAACCATCGTATAAGCCATTGCTGAGCCCACCGGCGGTGTCACATCGAGATCGAAGGTCGCTACGCGCAGTGTCGTTTCTTTTTCTTTCCCTGCCCCGGCGGCAAAGAAAACAGCGATCAATACAATTGAGAGCACCAAGGGGATTTTCACAACGAAACAAGATCATACAGAAGGCTCCCTGCCAAGATCGCAGCCCGACGAAATCGTAACAATATTGTCTAAACTCTTCCTGCAATCTCTAAGACGCGAAAAAAGAACACTTGAAAGTTATGCTTGATCACTGAAAAGCATAGAGGATCCCGTCCTTCTACCTGAAACCCAGCCAAAAAGATCTCTCCACCTTCCCCCATGAAAACCTGTATTGTATTTTGCCTCCTTATCCTCTCTTTATTTGGACAAGACACGTGGCCCCGTTTCCGAGGAGAAAACGGCACCGGAGTTTCCTCCGCCAAAATTCCGATCGAGCTGGGAGAAAACACCCTCTTGTGGTCAGCCAAGCTCTCTGGCCCGGGTTCCAGTTCCCCTGTCATCTGGAAAGACAAACTTTTCGTTACCAGTGAGAACCGCGACACGAAAACCGTCGCTTTGCTCTGCCTCGATGCCAGGTCTGGAAAAACCCTCTGGAGTAAACCTCTAGCCGTGGGAGACTACCATCTCCACCGATTCAATAACACCGCGGCTGCCAGCCCTGCGGTGAATGACAGAACCGTCGTCATCAGTTGGTTCAACGGAACCGATAACAAGGCTATGCTTACTGCCTTTGACCATTCCGGAGCCATGCTCTGGGATTATGAAATCGGCAAAGTTAAAACCCAACACGGATTCAGCCTTCAACCAGTCATTCACCAAGAACAAGTTGTCCTCGCCCATGTTCACATGGACGATGGATTCATCGCTACCATCTCAGCAAAGTCCGGTAAGGTGACTTGGAAAACACGGCTTCAAGGAAGCGGTGAAAAAACCAGCTACATTACTCCCTTGGTTTACAAAACCTCAACCGGGCTCGAAGTGGTCTTCGCGAGCCAAGCGCATGGAGTGGTCGCTCTCGACTTCACTTCCGGCAAGGAGAAATGGTCGCTTCCCGGCATCATGAAACAAAGAACGATTGTTTCCCCCATCAATGTTCTCGCTGGATCAAACAGTAAAGAACCCCTCATCGCCGTTGGCTGTAAGAACGGAGTCTATTTTGCCGTCCGCCCACCCTCGAAAAAAGGAGAACCCGCTGAAATCGCATGGCGTATGAAAGGAAAAACCCCTTACGTGCCAACTCCCGTTTCAAATGGCAAAACGGTATTCGCTCTGTCCGACGGCGGAGTGCTGACCGCACTTGAAGCCGAATCGGGTCAAGTCGTATGGACTCAGAAAATACAGGCTAATTTTTATGCCTCACCCATCATTGCCGATGGCAAGCTCATTTCCCTATCACGCGAAGGCCAATTGATCACCGCCGATGTTTCCGATGGCTACAAGGAACTCTCACGTTGCAGCCTCTCCCCCGGCCCTGACTCCGAGTGGAGCGACGCCACCCCGGCAATCGCCAACGAAAAAATCTACCTGCGCCTCGGATCCCGTATTGATTGCCACGGTAAAAAATAAGGCTGATGCGTATTGACCCGAAGGCTTTTCGGGTCCTTGTTGCTCTGTAACCATGAAAAGGCTTCTTCTTTCCTTAGTCCTCATCACCGCCCTTTCTGGGCAGGTTCTGCAGGACCTTGCGCTCGGAGAGCGAGGCAAATTTGAGGTCAGCTCCCAACCTTCTCCTTCCCACTACTTCCGCCTGCTCCGGTCACGGGACTTCAACACATGGGAAACCGTCGACCTTAAATCGTCTGGAACCGAATTCGCCGTTCTTAGCGACTCTGTCCTACCCCGACCCAACGGGTTTTACAAACTTGAGCGGATTTCCAACAGGTTCCCGTTGGACTCCGATGGCGATGGGCGCAGTGATATCGCTGAGCTCGCGCTCGGGCATGGTCTCAATGCAGCCGACCCCATTGCAACCCGAAACGGCAACATCTTTCTCGCCACCGAGGAAAACTTCAACTCTCTCTCGAAGCGCGACAATTTTCCCGGAGCTCAAAATGTAAGGGAAGTTAAATTTCTCATTACCAACATTCGCACCAAGCCCGAACTCTACTTTTTTAATATCAATCGAAACCAACACCACTACGACTTCGCCATCAACGTTCTTAATTTCCCCCGGAACTATAACGAGTTCACGCGCAACACCTATATTAGTGCCGTAAATCGCCAAAATCTCGCCGGTTCCCTCGTCTCGCACGATAACTACATTGCACCCGATGGCTCGAAAGGAATTTACACCCTAGAATTCTGGCCGACCGATCCCGTTGCCTTCGAATGGATCGAACTGGCTTACGAA
>JAQWSX010000114.1 GCA_029242935.1 Akkermansiaceae bacterium | reverse complement strand
ATTTCTGAGGGCTTGATTTCCGACCGCCCGCCCCAGAACACGTTGGTGTAGCTTACCGGGATCCCGACTGATTCGAGGTGCTGATCAATTGCAGCTTTATGCTCAAGGACTTTGTCTTTTACGGTTCCGTGAACCACGCCCATAATGTTGACATCGCCAAATTTGGGGCCGCCTTCGCGCCAGTAGGCGTGGGTCATGCAGTGGTGGCGTCCGACTTCGCCACCGGCCTCCATTTCGCGACCTTTTGGGATAGCCCAGTGGAAGAGTCCATTGAAACGTGTCACGCGTTTTCCGGTGTCGGATGGCTTTACGTGCTCAAGGAAAGTGGAGAAACGGCCAATGACCTTCTTGCTGTCGAGAATCCGGGCGACTTCATAGAAGCGCTCAAGTGAAACTCCGGCTATTTCGGCGCGGCCATTCCAGCAATTTTCGATGATTTCATCTGGCGCGAGTTCCTCTTTGAGGGCGAGGAGAACGTCCCATTCTTCCTCGGTGAGATCGACGACGGTGGTGGTCATCATTTCGGCGGGGACATCGAGTTTCGCCCCGGGTTCGAGGCCTTTGCGACGAACGTGGCCAACGCCTAGAGCGAAGACTCCGTTGGCTGGCATCAGAATAAATTCTTCGGCTCCAACCAGACGTTTGAGGACGTTGCCATGTTCTTCAAGTGATTCGCCCTGAGGAACTTTAAGAGTCGTCCAGAGCCGGTAGCCGGAACCGGAGATTTGACCGTCGGTCGAGCGAACGACGACGTGACCGGAGAAGGGGTCTTTCTTGGCCATGAAGTCGAAGGCGTCGTTGAGTTTTTCCTCGGGGAGGCGCCAAGCAACGAGTGCTCCGTGGGCTAGCTTTGTCGCGAGCATGGTCTGGCGAACTCGGCGAATGACTCCAGCTTCGAGCATGGCGCGGATTCGCTCTAGGACGACATTAAGTTCAACTCCGGATTCTTCAGCAATGATGGAAAATGGGTCTTGCTGGAAGCCAGAGACCAAGTCTTCGGAGACGCTGAGAATCTTTGTGTTAATTGGGTCGTCGTGTTCGATCGGGATATTGCTCATTGTGAAAGAGTTTCTTTTACGAATTGGTAGGCTGCTTCTTTATCAGAAAGTCTTCCTTCGAGTTGCTCGGTTTGAACGTTGTGGAGGATTTTGCCGATTTTCGGTCCGGGGGCGATCTCGAAATCACGGATAAGATCGTATCCGGTCAGAAGTGGCTTGGGGATTAGGGGTTCTTTAGCGAATTCTTCTCTCTTATTAAGAACAAAGTCGTAGTTATCGCGAAAGCCGTTCGAACTGTCGCAGTCGACGCGGTGGAGTTCGGTTTCCATTTCGAAGGTCTCCGCCGACATGAATCTCTTCAACTTGGCAGTGCGCATGTCCTTCACGTGCATGAAGTGCATGTGCCGCGAGACCATGAAGGTGACGTCTTCGATGGTTTGGTTTGAGTAACGAAGGCGGCGAAGGATCTCTTCGGTCATTTTGGCCCCGACCTTGTCGTGTCCATTAAAGCGAAGTCGCTGGGCTTCAGCGTCCCAGGTTTGGGTGGCGGGCTTGCCGATGTCATGAAGGAGGACGGCAAGCGAAAGGTGCAGAGGAGGTGAATCTAGAAGGGAAAGAGCAATACGGGTGTGGGTGTAAACGTCACCTTCGGGGTGCCATTGCGGGGGTTGTTCACATCCCTGAAGGTCGAGCACCTCGGGAAGGAATTCCCTGATGAGACCTGAATCAACGAGGAGGTCGAGGCCGCGGGCGCGATCGGGGGCTGTGAGAATCCGGGAAAACTCGTCGCGAATGCGTTCGGGGGAAATCGGTGAGAGGAGAGGAGCGCATGCTTGAATTGCGGCCCAGGTTTGGGACTCGATTTCAAATCCAGTGGTGGTGGAGAAACGAATCGCGCGTAGGAGGCGCAGGGCGTCTTCCTCGAAACGGTTTTTTGGATTACCGATAGCACGTAGGATCTTGGATTCGAGATCGGCCCGACCACCTACGTGGTCGATGATTTCCCCCGTGAAAGGATCCTGAAAGAGTCCATTAATGGTAAAGTCGCGGCGCTGTGCGTCTTTTTCGGGTGAGGAAAATTCGATCGACTCAGGCCGGCGTCCATCCTTGTAAGAGCCATCGGTCCGAAATGTTGCGACTTCGATCAGTTCTCCCGCACTCTTCACAATAATGACTCCGAAGTGTTCACCGACGGTATCTGATTTCGGAAAAAGCGCCTGCACCTCATCGGGTTGGGCCGAGGTCGCGAGGTCGTAGTCTTTCGGAATTTGTCCCAGAAGTTGATCCCGAACGGCTCCGCCGGCAAAGTAAACGACGTGACCAGCCTCCCGTAAAATGTGGGCGGATTGGATAGCGAGTTCCTTCTGGGTGCTCATGGCGCGGACCCACAAACTTGTCGCGTTGTGGCTTGGAGGCAACTGGAAAAGAGATCGTTTTAATGCGATCACATGATGATCTCTCGATTTTTCAACGATGGCTGGAAGGTTTAGGGGGATTCTTTTTAGAGGGCTTTTGCGCGATTATGCGGAATTCGAGGTGCCTTTATAGATTGGTTGGGGAGTTGCTGGGGAAGCAAAAAAGCTGAAGGGGTTTTCTGCAGGTTTTTAGGTTTAAGCGGGGGGGGAGATGTCTTATCTTCTACTCCTATGAAGTTGTATCCCTATATCCTCTTTAATGCATTGCTGGGGAGTTTTGTTGTTGCCGAACAAAAGACGATGCTCGAAAGCTTTACCGTTGCGCCAGGATTAGAGGCAAAACTTTGGGCCGGAACGGATTTGCTTCATAGTCCGGTGGCGATGGATGTGGATGCTAGAGGGCGGGTTTGGGTGACGGAGGATTTACAGGGATCAGGCGAAAAGGATGCGCATGCACGTATTAAGATTCTTGAAGATACTGACTGTGACGGGAAGGCGGATTCAGTCAAAGAATTCGGACCGACCTTTAGCTCAAAGCCGATGGGGATCAGCGTTTTCGATAACAAAATCGTCGTTTCGATGGCTCCAAATATCCACGTTTACACCGATGTGAATCGAGATGATTTTTTTGATCCCAAAATCGACAAGGAGGAGATCATAGCGAAGGGTTTTCATGGCCGGACACACGATCACGCTGTTCATGCGGTTGTGCCAGGGCCGAGCGGCAAGTGGTATGTTAATCATGGCAACATTGGAGCCGATATTACGATGTCAGATGGGCGCGAAATTCACGCGAGTTCGTATTACAGTCAGAACCCACAAAGCATCGGAAAGAAGAGTTTTGATGGACGGCTTTACCTCGGCGGGTTTGGTCTTCGTATGGATCCGGATGGAAGCGGAGCAGAGGTTATCTTCCAGAACTCGCGTAACCCTCACGCGATGTCGGTGACTTCATTTGGCGATGTGTTACAGGCTGATAATGATGACCCGGCTCACGCGCGGGCGGCGTGGGTGATGGAGCACTCGAACTTTGGCTATGCCGCATTGGAGGATGGCAATCGTTCATGGGAGGACTCGGCGAAAAGTTGGGAGAAAAAGACAGTGACTGCTGAGATTATGAAGGATGCTTATGAAAGGCATTCAAAGTCATCGTTACGCCGTGATGAAGGACACTGGCGGGAGCACTTTCCGGGCGTGACACCACCAGGAAATCTTTGGGGGCCTGGAGCGCCGACAGGGGATTATTTCGTCGAGGGAGATGAGTTAGGGAAAGAGTATCGCGGGAAGTATCTTGTTTGTGAAACCGTGCACCGAGCCGTCTTTGCTTTTGAGCTCAAATATGGTGATGCCCAGATTGAGTTAGAGAACTTAGACAAGTCGTTTTTTGCGACGGATCGTGGTTCAAAGAATAAAGCGGCGTCTGGTTTCCTGCCGTCTGATATTGTTGCGGGAACGGATGGTGCTCTTTTTGTGAGTGACTGGAACTCGCACACCAATGCACGTGGCTCAGGCAATGGGCTGGGCGGGATCTTTCGGATTGCGAGGAAAGGATCGGTTGTGGATATGCCAAAGATTGATTTTAAGACGACGGAGGGTTTGCTGGAAGCTCTGAAAAGTCCGGCTCCTGGTGTGAGGTGGGTGTCCCAGGATCGGTTGAAAAAGAAAGCGGGTGTTTTTTCAGAGCTTTTAAAATTCATGGCAGCCAATGACGGCAATCAGTACTACTTGGCGAGAGGTTTGTTTTTGATGGCTCAGCTGAACGAAGAGATGGCTGAAGTTTTGGTGCGGGAGATGTTGCAATCGAACGATGAAAGAATGCGAATTGTCGCGATGAGGGCGCTCAGGTTTTCCGGGAAGATGCCGCTTTTGGCATTAGTTGAAAAAATGGTGAATGATGATTCGACGGCGGTGAAGCGAGAAATTCTAGCGGTCATGCGGGGGATGAAATTTGAGGAGATCCGGCAGCCGTTGGAGAGTCTGATCGCAGGTTATGATGGAAAGAATCGTTGGTATCTTGAAGCTCTTGGAACGGTTTGTGATGATTTTGAATCGGAGGTGTATCTTGAATTGGTGAAACCGCAGCAGCCCGCTCCTGAGGTCTGGAATGAGCGGCAAATGAATCTAGCATGGCGGCTCCGAAGCCCAGAGGCTCTGGCTGATCTTGCTGATTGTATGATAGCAAAGGAGGTCGATGTGGAGATGTTCCGACGATTGGCTTATACTTTTGCGCTCTGTTATTCTGATGAAGAGAGGAAGCAGAATTTGGACTTCATGAGGAAGTTTTCAGGTCACGCTGCCTTTCAAGGAGAGGTGTATCAGGCGATCATTACGGAATTTGTCGAGAAGGATATCAGCGATCCCGATCCGGTCCCTCTGACACAGAGTTATCTTTTTCCGAAGAAGTTTGGCATTCCCACCGAACTCGGTTCGGTTGATGAGATTGCTTCGTTAAGACCTGATGCTGGGAATGGGCGCAGCAAGGCGGCCTTATGCATGATGTGCCATCAGATCGGAGGAGCGGGCACACCGTTTGGTCCAGATTTGACAAACTGGGGGCAAGTGAGGGATAGGAGGGAGGTGATTCGAGCGATGGTCGATCCTGCGGCCGAGTTGGCTCATGGATATGACAAGCCGCTTGTGGTGACGCAGAGTGGTCACCGACTGGAAGGAGTTTCGCGAGGTTACAGTTGGCATGCTGGAGCGATCCGAGTGAAGACGATGGGTGGCATCACTTTAAAAGTTCCACATCGTCGACCACATGCGAGGATTGAATATCTTAAGGACCATTCGTGGATGCCTTCGGCTTCGGCGATGGGGCTGAGTAATCAGGATGTGCGGGATATCGCAGCGTATTTGATGGGTGATATCGCTGGGGAAGTCGACAGCGGGTTGACCGTGAAGATGAAGCCGCGGTTTAGTCGTGGAGTGGGGCCTGGTTGGGTTGATCTTACTGGTGAGGATTTTTTAAACGTAAACTGCCGCGCTGATACTTGGAAGTGGGAACAGGGTCATGCTTTGTGCACCGGGAGTCCAACTGGAGTGATTCGGTATCGGAAGCCACTGACTAATTTTGAATTTTCCTGCGAATGGATGCACAAGAAGAAGGGGGGGAATTCCGGCGTTTTTGTATGGGCCACTCCGCAGTCCATCAATCGATTGATGGCCGGCAAGGGTGCCTTGCCTCATGGGATTGAGGTGCAAGTTCTCGATCTGGGATACAAAGAGATTTACGAGGCTCAGTATAAGAAAAAGGGCGATTGGTTCACGAGTCACGGTGATGTCTTTCCGGTGGGCCCCATCAAAATGAGGGCTTTTCCTCCAGTGGCGCCAAACGGCAGGCGGAGTTTTCCTTCAAAGGAAAGGTCAAAAGGGATCAACCAATGGAATCATTACTATATACGAGCGATCGATGGGGAGGTGCGTCTTTGGGTGAATGGGGAGGAAGTCTCAGGGGGAGAGGGGATTAGTCCGGCTGCCGGTTATTTGTGTCTTGAGTCAGAAGGTGCACCAATTGAATTTAAAGATATGCGGTTGCGAGTGCTTCCTCCGTTTGAAACCAAGCTGGAGGTTGAAGTGGGTGATCCTCCCCCAGCTCCCAAGCCCGTAAATATGAAAGGGCATGTATTACTAGGGAAGTGGTCCTATGCCGGCAATCACACCCGCGAATTTCTTCCCGATGGACGTTGTATCTTGCGTAACGGAAACGAGGTGGTTTGGACCAAGCGGGTTCGGACGGTAACGAAAGACTCAGCAATTCTTGAAGGTGGTTACACACACTTTTTGAAAGGTGCGATACTGCATATCGAAGGGCGATATCAAGCGGTGCGGAAATAGCATTATTCCAGCGCCCATTTCAGAAGCTTTTCGGAGTCATTCCAGATTTCTGGACCTGTTGATCCGAGAGTGACGACGATGACAGCTTTGCCACGGAGGACGCCTGATGAGACGAGGCAGCGCCCGGCTGCAGAGGTGTAACCGGTTTTCATTCCGGTGCAGTATGGGACTCGCTTGAGAACCTTATTGGTGTTTTTGAGGATTTTGGTGCGGCCATCTGGGAAGGTGAATGTGTATTCCTTGGTTCGCATACACTGACGATAGAAGGGGATTTTGGTGATTTCCCGTGCGAGGATGGCGATATCGAGAGCGGTGGAAAACTGG
>JAQWSX010000097.1 GCA_029242935.1 Akkermansiaceae bacterium | reverse complement strand
TTTCCAAAGAATCTTTCCAATCTTGCGATCAAGACACAAAAGGGTGCGGCTCAGCTTATTAGCATTACCAGCCTCTTTCTCATCAATACCATATCCGGTATAGCAAGTTACAAAGAGCTTGTTGCCCCAGAAGATCGGACTGGAGCTCCCTGGCCCTGGTAACTCAGTCTTCCATCTGACATTTTCATTAGCGCTCCACTTCAAAGGTAAAGTCGCACTATCGATCGCCGCAACTCCCTCGCTCCCGCGGAATTGGGGCCAACTTTCTGCACTTAAAGCATGGCCAGCAGACAGAAACACAAAGGTCAGGCTTTCAATAACTTTCTTCACATCGTCAGAGTAACCATCTTCACCGCCCGGGCAATTTTTTATCGACTCACCCTTAATCGAGCAAAAACTTTGGGAAGCAATGCCGGATCAGCTTCCATCGTGATCAACTGGTAAGAACCATTCTCTGGATCAGGAGCGCGCTCCCCAACTTCTTCAAAAAGATCACGATTCCAGCTACCCGAAGAAAGATCATCGGTCGCTTCCAAGGTGAACGACAACTCCGGATCTCCGGACCTTATTCGAAAGACAATTTGAACTTTCTCACCACTCACCACCGACATCGTAGCGGGTTCCACAACAGGGGAATTAGGATCGGTTCCCTGGGCATATTCGAGGACATTCATAGCCCCGTCACCATCCGGATCGGCATTCCCGCCCCATACCGTCAATTCCTTCCCAGGATCAGCGAGGTCATCACGCGAAAACTGATCTTTTAGCCACGCATCATAGGATTCATTCAAGGAAACAGGCCTCACTAAATCAATTGCCCAAGGACCATTTAATCCCGTCGATACCAGCGATGTTGTCAACCCACTCCCATCCATCGAACAGGCACCAATCAATTCGGTCTCGGTATCCGTCCAATACATCGTCCCGGACACCGGATCGAGAACTAGTCCGTGCGGACGATCCAGAATTCCACCCGAAAACAAAACCGTTCCTCCGCCACCTCCGTCCACCTCACGACTACGCAGCTCACTGCTATTGCGGTCGCTCCAATAGATCACCCCATCAAAGACTTCGATATCCCGCACTCGTTGTTGCCCGGAAATTACCACCGAACGATTTGCTCCACCTTCGCTTGAGGCCCGCTCAATCACACCACTATTGAAGTAACTCCAATAAACGAACCCATCGTCCAGCGCGAGGTAGTAAGGCCTGATAAGCCCGTTGAGAACGGTTGCTACTTCACGGCTTGCATTAAGGTTGGCCCTTCGAATCTGACCTGATCCTTCTGATACCCAGTAGATCATGCTATTTTCAACATCAAGCTCGAGATCCGCCGGTTCATTTAAAGAACCGATAAACACCTCAGCGTCTGTCCCATCACAATTGGCCCACCAGATCGCCCCATTCGCTTCATGAACCGCCCAGAAAATCTTACCCTGGTTGATATCCACCACGATCCCACGCGGATCAGAGAGCTCGCTCAAAATGGTCTCTCTATTCCCTCCGTCGAGATCGGACGCTTGAATCAGCCCCAGGTCCTTATCGGTCCAGTAAAGTCGCAGCGATTTGGAATCGGCTAGAGCCTGACCCGCGAGAAGCAAAGCAATGGCAAGAGGATTCATAAGCCCTCGTTTACGAATCAAAAAAACCGATGGCAAGAGGCATTCACCAATTTGCTCCCCCACATCTCCTCATCTCTCTAATCAATCTTGGTTGGTAGATTGGGTGGCCTTTCCGGTCCGGGCTTCGCTGGAGGCGGTTCCTGCTGCCTCTTAATCTCAATATCGTTGATGCGAATCACGAAAGAACTTGAGCCATTCACCTCCCAGCCCGCTGTCACTTTTTCGCGATCAGCTAGCTGCCTCGCTTTCAGGTAGGTGTTAAACGAATTGGGATGCACGCTGAAAATCAGCACTGCCCTGCGGTTGAATCTGAGCTTATCCAGAATCCTCGGAAAATTACTACGAGGTTCAGCCAATTCCTCGAGCGAGGTTCCACCATTCTTGAGATCTGGAGAAACTCTAATGTACAACCGAGTCGAGGTTGGAGAAGCCGAAAGCTCGTGCTTTTGTCCCCTCGAATTCTTAAAATTAAAACCCTTAAAATGCTTCAAAATGGGCGGTGCTTGATAGATGTATCGGTCAGATCCACGTTGTTTGATTCTCTGATTCGGGAAATCTCTTTTTGCTTTTTTAAACTCCGCTTTGAATAGCTCAAGCGGAGTGATGGGATCGATGAAGTGAATCCGGTTATGAATCACGAGTGCACGATAGATCTCGGCATTATTCGGAATAGGGCGACTTGCCGGAATCCCCACAATAGTCGGCTCAATCTTGAGAACGGGAGTGTCATCCAAGAGCCCCTCTAGCTCGGAAATCCGACCCTGAATTTGCTCAGTTTTTTTTGCTTCAACATCCCGCTGTTCTAGGGCCTTCTTCGCCGCTTTTTGCAATTCCTCAAGTTCAACCAGGAGATCCTCTCGCTCCTTCACATCCTTTTCCAGGAGAGCGAGTTGACGCTTTTCCACCTCGATTTCCACTTGAGTCGGCGCATCTTTCTGCAGCAATTGATCCAGCTCAGCCAGCTTCGTTACGAGAATTTCAACCTCTTTCTTCGAAGCCTCAACTTGCTCTGAGGTCGCGGGTTCTAGGCCTTCCAAAAACTCAACCACCTTCTTGCTGACATCAGCTTGCACTAAGATTAGAACAAGAATTAAAACTGCCACCACATTGGTGAGCGCATCCATGAGGGAATCCAAATTGACACCCTCTTCTAAATTGGATTTACGCCGACGTGCCATTCTTACTTTTCTCTAAAAAGCGAAAGATCAATATTACCATCATTTGGAAGAGGGAGCTTTCCAGTTGGGAGCTTATACTTTAATTCAGCCGTTCCAGCCGCCCACCGGTAAGCCTCATTTCCGGTCTTTCGAATAAGGAACAAAACCATCGAATCTTCGGTCTTCTTCACCCGGTCTAGATACTTTGCGTAACCCCCGCTCGTCTTAATTGCGGCCGTAGAAATCTTCTTCTGCCCACCCTGCGAATCAAGTAAGACAATTCCCGTTGAGTTACATTCAACGAAGAAAATCACATCCGCTCCGCCTCCTAAAACACCTCTTGGCTGCACCTTGACCGAATCTTTTGGCTTGGGCATTTCCTTCCTCTTCTTTAATTCGTCTTCCAGATCCTTTAAGCGTTTCGCAAGCGGTGGACGTTCCTCCTTGATCGCAACAATCTCCTTTCTCATGTTCTCAACTTGCTTCTGCAATTCGGCATCGGAGCGACTCTTTTCCTTGGCTTTATTTAAGCCCTCCAACTCCATCGTCAGTGCGATTTTACGATCCTTGAGTTTTGCCATCACCGACACGGTAGCCTTTTCCCTCTCAAGCTCCTCTTTCCTAGCAGCCTTCTCCTTCACCAACTCTTCGGCTTTCTTGGTGAATTTACGATTCTCCATCGCAAGAGCCATCTCCTCCTCGGTTCGACCGGCTTTTTTCATCTGCTGGATCTGCATCATCACGCTGATCATGAGCGTCAGAATTCCGATGAGACATGCCAAGATGCTCATAAAAGGAAAAAGGGAAACCCCATTATCGGAATCTTTCGCTCGGCGGGCCACGGCTTAAAATTTAGAACTTGGAGAAGATGCCACGCTTCTTTTTAGCCTTGTTAGGGATTTGATTTTCTCCGAGCTCCTTGAGTGAACGATTCATCGAATCGATTCCGGTCGCTATACTTTCGAAACTCTTTTCCAGTTGATTATTGGATCTCAAGAAAACATCGCGGCTCGTCTCAAGCAGTTTGCTTGCGGCATCCGTGAAGGTTTTCTCCACCATTTTTTGGTGCCCGGTCAGCCTTACCTGAAGAAACTCGGCAGATTCTGTGAGCATCCGGGTGGACTCGTTCAAGTTCATCAAGAAAGTCTCGTGCGCCTTGGCCAGAGAAGTGACCAATTGTGGAATACAATTGGCCTGCTGGATCAATTCTTCCCCAACCAAAGTCCGGCTATCATTAAGTTTAGGGAGGAGCTTCTCCACACAAAAGGAATCGATCATCGTGAGCGTTTCGTCTTCCTTCTTTTGAACCAGCGCGAGAGGGAAACTCATCAGGATACTCAAAATCAAACCGAGCAAGGTCGTATCAAATGCCGTTCCCAAACCACCGGTGAGACTGTTGATCGACTCCTTTAAAGACTCCGGATCCGAAGTGTCACCCATCGCAAGCGATCCAACCGCAACCGAAAGACCAATCACCGTTCCAATGAAGCCGAGAATGGGAATGGCCCACAAGAAAACCTTCACTAGTGAATACGAACTACTGGAGCGGTTGGCATCGATATCCGATTGCGTGTTGAGAAAGTCAGCCACCTCCTGATTGTTCACCCGTGATTCAAAAAGCTCCAGAGCCTTCCGGATTCGATTGACCATAAGACTGTCCCGAAGCTTGGTGGGAACGTGATAAACATTCTCGATAAAGGTGCCCACATTCCCAACGTGAATCTCTCGTCCAAGATGCCCAGGGAAAAGATTAAGTAAAGTCGCCCGCTCCTGGCTCTTATTCTTCTTCCATTTCATCGCGAGCATCACCAAGCCCCAGCAAAAAAGGAAGGTTTCAACCCAGTTCACCCAGCCACGGTCAAGAAAAAGATCGCCGAGCCGTGTTCCCAAAAAAGGGACCATCAACCCTAAAAAGCCAACCGTTATTAGCACTCCAAAAAGAAGACTCTTCCCAAAATTAACGTTGGCATGGTCGCCTTCCTCCCATCCGGTTCTCTCGGGGTGATTGGACTTGGAAGCGCCTTCGACGGGCGCAATTTCCGAAGGAACCGTCAATCGATTTTGACAAGCAGGGCACTGCACCTGCTGCCCTAGGTGCTCAGGGGTAACATCCAGTGCGGTCGAACAATGAGGACAAGAAATTTGCATGAGAGATTAGACTAAGAACAAAACTACCAAAAGAAAATCGGCTTTGGTTGATAGCTTCAAAGCAAACCCATGCCAATCCGCATTTTCTATTCGTTTGGGCCAAAATCTCGATGGCCTCCCAACGGCATCTTTAATTAGAAGACATTTTACGCTCACTCCAAATTCTGATTTGCCCAGCCCCCAAAAAAAACTATGGTCATCGAGTGAGTAAGGGAAGTTTCAGATTTCTGAGGAGGCAAATCATAATATCTCTTCTCGGCTTTCTGGGATTTTCATCTGTTTCACCAGCGAAAAGCGTAGCTCGACACTGGAACGAAGAAAACCTCGCCGCTATTCGTCTCGACTTTCCGGCTCCAACCGTCCACGCGCGGAACCTTTTCCATCTTTCCGTGGCAATGTGGGATTCTTGGGCGTCTTTTGACGATGAGGCTATAGGCTATCTCTACAATGGAAGTGCGCTAGTTCCAGTTGGATCCACAGTGGAAGCTGCACGCGATGAAGCGATCAGCTACGCAGCCTACCGAGTGCTCAAGCATCGCTATGCTTTTTCAACGAATTCCTCCACCACTCTGGCTGCTCTTGATCTCCGCTTGAGTAGCCTCGGATATGACAAGGCTGAGACCTCAACTGTCGGGACCTCGCCCTCAGCTATTGGAAACAGGATTGGGGCTGCAATTATCAGCTACGGAAGGGAAGATGGGGCCAATGAAAGCACACTTGCCGGCTACCGCGATGACACAAACTATATCCCAGCAAATTCACCGCTCATTTTGACGACAAATGACACTGCTTCCTTCTTTCCCAACGGCTGGTCTGATCTGAATCGATGGCAGCCTCTGGCCTTCAGCGTTGCCTTCACCCAGAATGGTCAAATCGCTTCCAAAATTCAACGATTTGTCAGCCCACACTGGGGGAGTGTGAAGGCCTTTGGATTGTTTTCCTCCGACCAAAATTCCGACGGCCTTTACTTCGACCCAGGCGCCCCACCTAGTTTGGGAGAAAGCGGTGACCTTGATTACAAGAATAATGCAGTTGAGGTTTTGGAGTATTCGGCACTCCTTGATCCTACCAACCCCAACACCATCAATCTCTCACCATCAGCACGAGGAAACAATCCTCTCGGAACAAATGATGGGACCGGCCATCCCATCAATCCAGAAACTGATCTTCCTTATCCCGATAATGAAGTTCTGCATGCTGATTTTGGACGCTGTGTCGCTGAATTCTGGGCCGACGGTCCAGACTCGGAAACTCCTCCCGGTCACTGGAATGTCCTCGCCAACGAAGTCACGGACATAATTGCCGCGGATCCGTCCCTCGATCTGAAAATAGCCCGTGATGGTCCAGTTTTAGATATTCTCGAATGGGAATTAAAACTCTACTTCGCGCTCAACTCAGCTCTCCACAATACAGCAGTCGCAGTTTGGGGCGTGAAAGCGCACTACGATTACGTCCGCCCTATTTCAGCAATCCGCTACCTCGCTCGCCTTGGCGAATTACCTCTTATTCCTGGATTGATTGAAGAAATCACTGCTTCAACCGCCGAAAGCTACCACAGCCATCTCTCTTTCTACGTTGGTAGTATCGCAGTTAATGTGTGGCCCGGTGAACCAGATGATCCGGAAACCGAGGCCGGAGGCCGGGATTGGATTCTCGCACAGAACTGGCTTCCCTATCAACAAGACGTCTTTGTCACTCCCGCCTTCGCTGGGTATGTCTCTGGACACTCAGGATTTAGCCGAGCGGCCGCCGAAGTGATGACGCTGTTCACTGGCTCATCCTTCTTCCCTGGCGGACTGTTCTCCCACACTATCCCCGCTGGTTATCTCAAATTTGAAGCGGGGCCTACTACTGATGTCACTCTCCAATGGGCCACTTATTACGACGCTGCAGATGAAGCGGGCGAATCGCGCATCTACGGCGGCATCCATGTTTCACCTGATGATGGTCCTGGACG
>JAQWSX010000088.1 GCA_029242935.1 Akkermansiaceae bacterium | reverse complement strand
GGCTATCGCTCCCGCGCTTGGGCTCGATGCCGATTGTTTGGTAGAGCTCGCAAATCGGGTATGGCGGCCGGAGCCGGTTGAACTCGAGGGACTCCGGCAGTCTAATACTGTGTTTGATCCAGACCCGGACGACATGATGACTGTAAATTCCTACCTTATTTGGGATCCCCAGACCAAAGAGGCCGCTCTCTTTGATACGGGTGCCGATTCGGATCCTGCCCTTGAGATGGTAAAGAATCTGGGCGTTGACCTCAAAACTCTCTTTATTACCCACTCCCATATCGATCACATAATTGATCGTGAGAAGGTCGTGGAAGCACACCCCGAAATTCGTGTTTTGGTGAATGCCAAAGAACCTGTTGCTGGAGCAGAACGATTTGCGGCTGGCGAGAATTTTTCAATCGGAACTCTCCGGGTTACGACTCGTCTAACCTGGGGGCATTCACCAGCAGGAACCACTTATGTGATCAATGGTCTTGGCCGCCCCATAGCTATTGTCGGTGATGCTCTTTTCGCCCAGTCGATGGGTGGCGGGGTGATTTCCTTTAAGGATGCACTTGCGACCAACCGTTCCGAGATTTTCACTCTCGAAGACCATACCGTAGTTTGTCCCGGACACGGGCCGATGACCTCGGTGGGAGAGGAAAAAGCCCACAATCCATTCTTCCCTGAATTCAAATCATAACAATCCAAACCACTAAAATATTATGAGCAAAGTAGCATTTGTCGGCGTAGGCCGAATGGGCGCCAATATGGCACGTCACCTTCAACTCGATTGTGGACATGACGTCACTGCAATCTTTGATGTAAATAAGAAGGCATCAGCTGAGATCGCAGCCGAGCTTGGCGCCAAAGATTGCGGCACCTTGTCAGAAGTCACCGAAGCTGCTGAGATTATCTTTACCGTAGTGACCAATGATGATGCCATGCGGGCTATCTTCCTACAAGATGGAGATAATCTTTTCTCTGAAGCATCCGGTAAGACCTTCATCAACTGCGCCACTCTTTCACCGGGGATTCACAAAGAAGTTTATGAAGCTGGAAAGGAAATCGAAGCTCACGTTCTGGAAGGGGCGATGGCCTCATCGATTTCCCAAGCCCGCGAAGGAAAATTGTTCTTAATGATTGGGGGGGATCAGGAGATCTTCGTTCAGCACAAGGAGATCCTTGATCAACTCTCCGTTAACCTCCGCCTCTGTGGACCAATCGGAAAAGCCGCCGAGGTCAAGGCTCTCGTTAACATGGTTATGAACATAAACACGGCGGCGCTCGCTGAAGGTTTGGGGCTTGCTGATGCAATGGGTCTTGATCTCCAGATGGTGTGCGATATTTTCGCCCAAACTGGGGCCAACAGCCGCGTTCTCGAGACTGATTCCGAGGATATGATCGATCGTGATCATGAATGTTGGTTCTCAGCGGAACACGCTGCTAAGGATTCTGGAATCGCAGCTGCTTTAGCAGGAGGTGTCGGAATCAGTCTGCCTGTCAACGATGCCACTAAGGCTCAATATGATAAAATGGTGGCCGTTGGACTCGGGGAACTCGATAAATCAGGTATCGCCGAGCTGACCTTCAAGGGTCGAGGGCCGTCGGCATAAATTGTCCATTTTAAGATGGAAGCGGTGGGTTTTTGTCCGCCGCTTCTTTTTTTGCCCTATTTGGTCTAAAAAGTTCAATATTTCCTCCATTTTCTAGACTTCGTGGTTTGACAGGTTGAGCTGGAATTTCGTTAACTCTAGAAAAGCACTGGCAAACACCACGCGATTATTCAATTCATAGACACCACGATCTAATTATGGCCGACGAAAACGAAAACACCCAGCCGCCCGCACCCGATGATCAAACTTCATCAGTGCCCGTTAAAAAAGAGACTGTCCGCGTGACACTCAAGGCAGATCCGCCGGCTCCGAGCGCACCTACTCCACCGCCAGCTCCTGCTGCCGGGGCTCCTGCGCCTCCGGCACCGGCGCCAACAATTCCATTGAAGTCCGCGCCAGCACCTTCAGGTGCTCCAGCACCGGCTCCTACCATCCCTCTGAAAACTAGTGCAGCTGCACCTGGTCCGGCAACTGTGCCACTCAAGACATCTCCAGTTCCGGGAGCAGCCGCAGGCGCTCCGACGACAGCCCTTCCGCAGGCCACTGTTCAACTTCAGAGCACCCAACAGCTCGGAAAGCCTACGGCACCTACGATGTCAACTATCGGGACAATCGCGATGGACGATGATGAAGAGGAGGAAAGCGACACCATCCCAATGGTGATGTCTATTTTGGCTTTTGTTCTGAGCCTCGCCGTTTTGGCTCTTACCATCATGATGTGGACCACCGAAAACAAATTTGGTGATATCTTTAAATAAGGTTCAAATTAATTAAATCAACTTAAAGTTATGGCACTTCCTATTATCATTTTCATCATCGCTGCTAGCGTCGCCGCCCTCAACTTCCTTACGATGGGAGTGGGCGGGTAGTCGCTGAATTGCGGGAATCCTAGAGATCATCTGTTCCGACATTACATCTCGAATAAATCCTCAAAGGGTGGCTCTTGACGCCACCCTTTTTCCGTACATATTCGCGGCATGGCTTTAACTATTACCGAAGATAACTTCGACGCCGAAGTCCTCAACTCTGATCAGCCCGTTCTTGTCGACTTTTGGGCCGAGTGGTGTGGACCTTGTAAAATGATCTCTCCTATGGTGGATGCTGTTGCCGCAGAAGTTGATGGTATAGCAAAAGTCGGGAAGTGTAATCTAGATGATGGTCAGGCTCTTGCTGCTAAATATGGGATTCGTTCTATCCCAACTCTTTTGTTCTTCAAAGATGGAGAGGTTAAGGACCAAATCGTGGGAGCAAATGTCACCCAAGGCCAGATTTCCGAGAAGCTTCAGGCTCTCGCGTAATTTAGGAATTCAAATTTAATCATTAAAAAACGGGAGGCTCGAATGAGCCTCCCGTTTTGTTTAAGTCGAGAAGGTTCTGCCTACCATTTTTTACCGTAGGAAGAATTCTCAAAACCTTGTCCGAGACGTTGGAAATCACGGCCCATCCCAAGAAAGGTATTGCAGGATGAAAGGAAAAGAGAGGAACCAATAGCGGCGGCGATCATTAATAGAAGTCGGTATTTCACATGAGAGAAATATTAAACAGGTAGGTATCTGGCAAGCCCTTTGTGAATTCGCTTTTGAAGCTCCTAGAAACGTTGATCGAGTGCCTTGAGGATGGATTGGAGGCGCTTGACTTCCTCAAAGGCCTCTAGAATCTGCTCTGAGGTGAGGCCGGGATCGTTGAGTCGTGTTCGCAGTGCCTTTTCTTTTACTTGATAAAATCGGGCTGAAAGCATCGCTATTGTGTCGCATGCCGAGGAAACCGGATCCTCTGGTATCGTGTCGCTAAAGCCATTCTCCAATGCGATACGATCGCTTTTCGAAATGGTCATTAGATAAGCTTGTTTTGAGGCCTCGCTTTCGGGGTTAGGTCGTTTTGCTAGGATATCGACGAGCACGTGGTTTCCCAGCGTTTCGGTGAGACATTCCTGAAGAGTTTCTAATTGCTCCCGAAGATATTCGGCGGCCGCTTCCGAGTTCAGGGCGAGGTGGCAAAGATAGATAATAAGATGATCAATCGCGGCGGGCTCTACCTTATCCGCTTTTTCTTCTTCATTTTCTCTTGGCCTGAAGCGCTTGAGCTCAGCCTTTGCGGCTGCCACTGCCTGCCGAAATCCCTCAACTCCCAGGCGAAGCCGGATGGCTAGATTCTGAATTGTAGCGTCGCGGAGGAGATCGTCATCCATAACGCAAACTGATTTAGCAAGCTCTTGTAATAATTTGGTTTTTTCGGCTGCCGATGATAAGTTTATGGATTTGAGTTCTTTATCAAGTTTGGCATCGAAATATTCCTTGGCCGATCCGAGGAGTTCTCGGAACGCTTCCGCGCCATGCTTTTTCACAAAGGTGTCTGGATCATCTCCATCAGGAAGATGCATTAGGCGAACGGGAAGCCCTTGAGCCGTGAGTTGTTTAAATGTTTTGTCAGCAGCAGCGAGTCCGGCATTATCACCATCGTAACAAAGAACAACTCGGTCGGTGTAGCGCTTAATCATGCGAGCGTGTTGCTCTGTGAATGCAGTGCCAAGCGGCGCTATCGTGTTCTCGAATCCTGATTCGTGAAGGACGATAGCATCGACCTGGCCTTCACAAAGAAGCGCAAACTTTTCTTTGCCCATAGGCCGCCTCGCCTTGTTGAGGGCAAAGAGGAGTTTCGATTTGTTGAAAAGAGGAGTTTCGTTGGTGTTGATGTATTTTCCGCGTTTATCGTCTTCACGAAGAATCCGTGCGCTGAAACCGACGACATCGTCGACGTCGTTATGAATGGGAAAAGTCAGTTGATCGTAAAACTTAACCCAGAGTCCGGACCGCGGATTGTTCTTGTCCTTAAGTCCACCCAATCCAGCTTGGAGAATTTCTCGACCGTTAAAGCCACTTTCCCGGGCCATTTGGAGAAAAAGGTTTGAATTTCGGGGAGCCCAGCCGATTAACCATTTTTGTGCGGTTTCCTTACTGAATTCTCTGCTCTTCAGGTATTCCCGGGCATGAGCCGCATCAGGATTTTTTAAGAGCTGTTCGTGGAAAAATCGGGCGGATTTATTATTTAGCTCCTTGAGTCGAGAGATCTTTCGTCGTTTGCGATCTGATTCCGGATCGCTGGCTTCTTCAATAATCTGAATACCAGCCCGATCAGCAAGTTTTCTGACGGCGTCGACGAAGGGGAGATTCTCATATTCCATTAAGAAGTTGAGGGCGGAGCCGCTCGCGTCGCAACCGAAGCATTTGTAGCGCTGCCTAGCAGGGTTGATATTAAACGACGGCGTTTTTTCCCCGTGGAAGGGACAGTTGATTTTAAAGTCCGAACCCGAGCGCTTGAGAGGGAAATACCCACCTATCAAATCGACAATATCCGTCGCTTCGAGGATACGTTCGATTGTTTCTCTTGGGATCATTCCCATGTAAGTAGTGTGAATCGGTTGTTTGGGTTTCGCCAGCCTTGGGTTACGTTCTTTGCATGAAAACGGTGATTTTTTACCTTCTCGCGGGTCTTGGGCAGGTCTTGGGCCAAGACATGAAGGTCTTCGGCAAATCAAATGAAGAAAGCTACGCCGGAAAAATTATCCGGATCGAGGTGGGTGAAAATTCCCTCACCAACGGGCAAAGCTTCAAATTCTGGGAACGTATTTTGGAGCGAGCCACTGACGAAAAGGCAAAGGGAATTATTTTCGATCTAGATACGCCTGGGGGTTTGGCTTTTCCGACCGAAGAGCTTATGACGAAGATCGCAAATGTTGGGATTCCTACAGTAGCCTTCGTGAACCCTAATGCGATTAGCGCAGGTTCCTTTATCGCCGTGTCCACTGATCGAATCTATATGACTCCAGGTTCGAAGATCGGCTCGTCTGGCATTATTGATGGTTCTGGTCGGGAAATAGATCCCGTAAGAAGGGCGAAGCTTGAAAGCTATTTTGGTGCTCAGATTCGCTATATTGCGAAGCAGAAGGGATATAATCCCGAGGTGATTGAGGCCATGATGTTCTTAAGTGACGAGAAACGTGTCATTGGCGATGTTGAAGTAAAACCCGGGTCCTTATTAAATCTCAATTCAGGCGAAGCAACGAGAATGATGAGCGACGGTCCGCTCCTGGCTCAGGCTGAAGTGACTTCTCTCGAGGAGGTCTTAAAAGCCGAAGGATGGAGTGAAGAGGAAGTAGTTACCGCGACTCCGACCGGATTTGAACGTCTAGCTTGGTGGATTGCCGGTTTCTCTGGAGTATTAATTCTAGTCGGTTTGGGAGGTGGGTATCTTGAGCTAAAGACGCCGGGCTTTGGAATTGGTGGTATCATCTGCTTATCTGCTTTTGCTCTCTTCTTTTTCGGAAACTACATGGCTGGTAATATGGCAGGGTATGAACTCGCAGCTCTCTTTGTCATCGGGATTGCTTTGATCGGAGTGGAGATCTTTGTGATTCCTGGTTTTGGAGTGGCTGGAATCACCGGGCTACTTTTGCTTGTTGGGGCAGTTGTATTTTCGATGTTTGATGGAGTTACTTGGGAGACTTATCAGTGGGGTGGATCGGAGGAAGTGAGCTTTGTGGATGCTCTTCGAAAGCCGGCGATGAATTTGGCGATTGGGATTTTCGGCTCATTACTACTTCTTTTTCTTATGGTAAAGTTTCTTCCGAAGGTGAGGTTTATCGATAAGACAATGTTGCCCACTTCGCTAGGAAGAGGAAATGGGGATGATCAGGAAACCGTGGCAGGAGCAATGTTTGGCAGGACTGGAGTTGCGGTCACCGATTTGCGGCCGAATGGAAAAGCAGAAGTCGATGGCTCGGTTCTGGAGGTTCTGGCTGACGGGGTGTTTCTGGATAAAGGGGATCCTGTTCGAGTCGTCAGCGATGACGGAATGGGCGTGGTTGTGAAGAAAGTAAAAGATTAAAGCAGCCCAGCAGAAATATCCCTCCTCAGTGAGAGATTGATTTTAATACGGATACCGTTGCTCGGCCGAAGGAGGTTGTGGCGCTAACCCGGTGCAAAAAATTGGGGGTTCGGCTATGAGAAGTATTTAACCCCGGCTCTGAAGAGTGGTTGGTATAGATTGCCAGAAATGTTTTGCCCGACATTTGGGCCCTGGCGTTCGGTGTGCCCCATTTTTCCGAGGACCTGACCGCAGGGAGATGAAATCCCCTCGATGGCGTGAATGGAGCCATTTGGATTGAATTCCGGAGCCATAGTAGGCTGGCCATCGAGATCGGTGTATTGCGTCGCAATTTGACCGGCGGCGGCGAGGTTACGAAGGTCTTCTTCATTCGCGTAGAATTTGCCTTCGCCATGTGAAAAGGGGATGTTGTGAAGATCGCCCACTTGAGTATCTGCAAGCCAAGGTGACTGCGTCGAAGCAATGCGCGTGGTTGCGTAACGGGCAACATGTCTTCCGATGTCGTTGAAGGTCAAAGTCGGATCGCCGGGTTTTGGTTCCCGAATTTCACCATAGGGCACGAGTCCGGTTTTGATGAGCGCCTGAAAACCATTACAGATTCCAAGGATCAGACCATCGCGGTTTCTGAGGAGGTCCATGACTGCGTCGGCAACCTCGGGGCTCCGAAGAATAGTCGCGATAAATTTCCCTGATCCCGCCGGCTCGTCACCAGCTGAGAAACCACCGGGCAGCATGAGAATTTGAGATTTTCGGATGCTTTCAGCTAGGTCAGCGAGTGATTTCTCTACTGCTTGCGGAGTGAGGTTACGAAAGACTTGGATTTCGGCTTGGGCACCAGCTTCACGAAAGGCTTTCGCGGAATCGTATTCCGAATTGGTCCCGGGAAACGCCGGAATGATGACCTTAGGGTTTTGGCTTTTGGTGGTTGAGCGTTTGACCTCAAACGACGAGTTGAAGGTGTCAGCTTCGCTGGTCGAAGGATCCTCGGTCTCGGGATAGATCTCAGAGAGAGGACTAGTCCATGCTTCATAAAGTTCTCCCAGTGCAAGGGTATCGGCGCCAACTTGGATGGTTGGATTAATTTGGGTTTTGCCAATTACGGTTCCGCCGGCAATTTCTTTTTTTGACTCAATCAGGAAGCAAAGGAAGCGCTCTTGGTGAAGGTTTATGTCTGTTTTGATGGTGGCGCCGATTCCGTTTCCGAATGCCATTTTGCTGAGGCCGGTGGCAATGCCGCCGTGGTCCAAAGTATGGGCTGCGAGGATATTTGCCCCGTGAAGAGTGTCGGCGATCTCCTTGAGCTTATGGAAATCAGGAAGTTGATTTTCGTCGCGCGGAATCTCGATAAAAGAAATAAGTGAATCGACTTCTTTGAATTCCGGAGACACGACATTTGTTGTGCTTCCGGGGGCAAGGGCGAAGGAGACTAGGGTTGGCGGGACGTCAATGTCGTTAAATGTACCTGACATGGAATCCTTTCCACCAATCGCTCCGAGGCGGAGTTCATGCTGTGCCTTGAAGGCACCAAGTAGTGCTGCGAAGGGGAGCCCCCAGCGGGATGAGTCATTCCCGAGTTTGGGGAAGTATTCCTGAAGAGTAAGTCGGATGTCGCATAGGCGCGCGCCCGAAGCTACGGCCCGACAGACAGATTCGGTGACGGCATAAGCTGCTCCGTGATAGGGAGACCAGGTTGCGATATTAGGGTTAAAACCCCAGGACATGTGGGTGCAGACCTCAGTTTGCCCTTCAAGAAAGGGGAGGGACGCTACCATGGCATCGACGGGTGTGCATTGGTGGCTTCCCCCAAATGGCGAGAGCACGGTGCCTGCTCCGACCGAAGAGTCGAACATTTCACCGAGGCCTTTCTGGGAAGAAATATTGAGATCCCCAAGCGCCTCTGGAAAGCTTTCGAACGCGACGCAATTAAGTGGTGATTCCGATCCAACCGCTTCGACGTGAACCGCGGCTTCTTGTTGGACGCCATTTGTATCGAGGAATTCACGAGTGAGATCGACAATCGTTTTACCACGCCAAGTCATGCGGAGACGACCGGTGTCAGTGACGGTGGCGACGTGGACACATTCGAGATTCTCCTTGTCAGACTCAGTAATGAAGTAGGCGACTTCAGAGGGGTCGACGCAAATCGCCATACGTTCCTGCGATTCCGAAATGGCAAGTTCGGTGCCATCAAGGCCATTGTATTTCTTTGGGACAGCATCGAGGTTAATTTCGAGGCTGTCGGCAATTTCGCCGATTGCGACCGATATTCCGCCTGCCCCAAAGTCGTTGCAGATCTTTATCTTTGGCGCAAGTTCGGGGTTGCGGAAGAGGCGCTGAATTTTGCGCTCGGTGGGAGCGTCTCCTTTTTGAACTTCGGCTGAGTTGTCTAAAGCATCGTCGGTGTGTTCCTTGGATGAACCGGTCGCTCCACCAACACCATCGCGTCCGGTGCGTCCTCCGATAAGGAGGATGTGATCACCATTTTCAGGCCCTCCTCGGAAGACGTTTTTGCGTGGAGCGGCGGCGACCACGGCTCCTATTTCCATGCGCTTGGCGGCGTAGTTGGGATGGTAAATTTCGGATACCTTCCCGGTCGCGAGGCCAATCTGATTGCCATAAGAAGAATATCCGTGTGCGGATTCCTGACAAATTTTTCGCTGAGGAAGTTTTCCGGGGATCGTCTCATCGTAAGGAATACGGGGGTCGGCGGCACCGGTGACCCGCATTGCTTGATAAACATAAGAACGACCTGAAAGTGGGTCTCGAATACAACCGCCAAGGCAGGTGGCAGCACCGCCGAAAGGTTCGATTTCGGTGGGGTGATTATGTGTTTCGTTTTTGAATTGGACGAGCCATTCCTGTTCATCATCTCCATCAACAACGATAGAGGCTGCATTGATTTCGTTTGAGACCTCAAGGTTGTCGAGTTCGCCGGATTTGCGGAGCTCCTTCATACCCATGAGTGCGATGTCCATGAGAGTGACTGGGCGTTCGGTGTTGGCACCGTATACTTCGTCGCGGGTGGCGAGGTAGGTTTTGTAAGTTTCTTGTATGACTTCCGTTCCTTCGTCGAAGCTGACTTTTGCAATCTTCGACATAAAGGTTGTATGACGGCAGTGGTCAGACCAATAGGTGTCGAGCATGCGCAGCTCGGTGATCGTTGGTTCGCGGTCCTCTCCTTGGAAATACTTCTGGGTATGGAGAAGGTCGGCGGTCGACATGGCGAGGCCGAGCTCGCTACGATATCGCTCAAAGTCTGCCTTAGACTTTTGGTTGAACCCTTCGAGGATGGCGACGTCTTTAGGTTCGGGGGAATCAGTGCGTTGATAGGGCGCGTTAACTGAGATCTCGTGGGAATCGACCGGATTGATGAGGTATTTCTTGATAGCTACCAAATCTTCTTCGGAGAGCTTACCGGTCAGGATAATGACACGGGCGGAGGAAACGAAGGGGCGCTCTTTACCTGTGAGGATCTGGACGCATTGCGCGGCCGAATCGGCTCGTTGATCGAATTGACCGGGAAGGAATTCCAACGCGAAGGCGGTTTCATCGGAGTTCAGTGAGAGCTCGGTCGAAGAGGTCTCGACTTGAGGTTCGGAGAGGATGAGTTGGGTTGCTTTGGCGAATTCCTCGTCGGTCAAACCATCGAGATCATATCGTTGCACGATGCGGGCCGATTTGATGCTTTCTATCGCAAGATTAATGCGGAGATCACCGATGAGGTGAGTGGAGTCGTTGGCGAAAGGAATGGTTTTTTCGACGAAAAGGCGATGCATGGCGGTGAAGCCTTGAGATTAGTTGACGTGGAGGAATGAGCAAGGGGAATGAAGGCTGACGAAGAGGGCCTAGTTTTGAATGGTTCTAGGATAAAAAAGGGGTGCTTTCGAAAGTTCTCGGAATCAATTGCGAGAGAAAACTCTCACTCGATAGAAACGATTGCGATCGTTTTGTGGGCTTTGGTCCACTAGAACTGAAATTTCCGAGGTTGCAATTATTGGTTCTCCAACGCTGAACCAACCGACCGTAGGATCAGAGAATGCTTCGAGTTGATAACTTTTCCCGGGTTGGCTAGTAAAGTTGATGTTTGGTTCCTTGGCGAGGATGGTGAGGCTGATGATTTCAGGCGTGATCTCCGGGACAATCCCATCAAAGCAATTGACTCTGAGGCGCATAAAATGGGTCCGGGTTTGATCGGCTGTAGTCAGGGCAACGGCGCGGAAGCTTTCCATTAAGTCGGTTGAGGAGAGGGTTTCGACTTGGATAGACGCAGAATCGCTTCGCCAGATTTTGAGATCATCCGAAACCTCTGCAATGACGGAAAATCTCTGAGGGTCAAGTTGCCGGTTTGACCATGTGAGGCTCAGAGCTTTTGATTCGGCGTCGTAAATTGGGGTCGGGAACTTTCCGCTGTCCTGAGTAGAAGGATCTAGGCCAAGAACGAACTCGAAAAGGTTAGAAATGCCGTCGCCGTCGGGGTCATTCTCTTTTTCGGTTTTACCTGGAGTGGTCATTCCAAAGGCTCGGTCCACCCATGCGAGATAGGAATCATGAACCGTTACCTTAATTTCCTGCGATTGATCAAGGTCAAAAGCAGTGGCATTGAGGCGGAGATTGTAAGTGCCAGGGAGATCAAAGCGGATTTCGCTTGCTGGTTCTTCGGGAGTGGTGAAAAACACCGAAGCTGGGCCGTCAAGGAGTTCCCATTGAAAGACCACGGAGGCGGGGGTGACGGAGCCATAAGAAATAAATGGATCGATGGTCAGACTGTTTGGAAGGGTGATGGTTTCGTTGGGAGGGGTTCTGACGGAGAAGGTTCCTGAGTTTCCTGGTGTCCCATTGATGATTAGCCCTGGAGCCCAATTCAGTTTGAGGTTCCATGCGACAACAGGAAGTAAGGGATCGTTAAATTCAAGCGAGAAGCCGGATCCATTGGACGCGGAATACCAGTTATCATATTCAAAATCGTGGATTCCGGCTTTAATGTTGGGGAGTTCAAGGCGGAGCCGTTCGCCTCCGTTACTGAGTTTTCCATCATACTGGCCCGAGACTGGAAGTGAGTCACCATAGCGGGTTTCAAAAGAAGATCGGTTACTCACCAGGATGATAAATTCCCCGGGCTGAAGAGTGAGGTTGGGGAAGGTGAAGCGGATGCCCTCGGTGAATTGAAGACCTTCCAGATTGATGGCCTCCAGACCGATATTTTGAAGTTCAATAAACTCAAAATCAGATCCTCCAAGAGGGTCATACATGATTTCGGTTATGCGAAGGTTTTGAAGGAGGCTGCGCTCGGTAGTGAGCGGGCTGTTGTTTGTGTAGCCCGGACTGGGGACGACAAACTCCTCGTAATTGGGACTGCCATCCGGGCTTCTTCCACGGGAGAGGTCAGAGCGTTGGTTCACAAAGTGGACCTGATCGATCATGACCCCATTTGTCCCGAGAAGAGAGATCCATTCGTTTTCGGATGCGAGCTTGAAAGGAAGTTCATCAGCTCGTAAAGAATCAGCCGAATTACCATTTGGAGTTAGGAGCGCAAAACCTTTCGGCGCGATAAAACTAAGGTCGGGTAAGGTGTGCTTCCGGGGAAAGCTCACGGGCTCATCACTCATGGCAAGACCGCCGAGAGCAACTGGTTGGTTTGATGGGTTGAATAGCTCAATAAACTCGTCTCTGAAAACCGCATCATCTTCGGAGAGCCATTCGTTGATACGAATTACGCTGGGTTCTCCGAGCTCGAGCGATTGATTGGGAGCTCCAAGGGTCGGGGGTGAGAGCTGCCAAATATCATTAATGCGGGAAATGGAATGATCGGGGATTTGAAGACCAAATGCTACGGTGTCGATCACAGCATTACCATTGGCGGCCGTATCAAATAGTGAGAGTGATTCCCCGTTCGCATTCAGCTTGAATTCGGTAAATAGTTCAGGGGTTGCGGTGGTAAGATTGCCATAAACAAGAAGGAATCCATTGGCAGGAATCATGGTGTTTGCGGGGAAAACAAAGCGGGTTGGCTCTGACGGGTCATCGGAGAGAGACATTCCTCCCAGATTTTTTGGTAAAGCACTCGTGTTATGGATTTCGATAACGTCGGGGAAGCGGTCGCCTACTTTTTGAGTGGAATTATTTATGGCGAGGATTTCGCTCAGGTAGAGAGATGCGTGAGGGGATTCGAGAGTGCTCTTACTTGTTGCGAGCGGGAGTGAATCTGGAGGTCCGATGACCGGCGTGATCTCACTTTCGATAAAAATTCTCCGAGCATCCATAAAATTACGCATTTGCTCGATCCGGGGTTGAGGCACCCAGTCCGTAAGGCTGTTGTCGAGAAGTTCGTCAAACTCCTGCTTTGAAAAGGTAGTCTGGAGAAGCTCGCGAAGACTCTCGAAGTATCGTTCGACGATCAGCGGGTCCGTGAAGAGTGGAATAAAGGGATCCAAAACGTCATCATCATCGATCATATCGAAAAGGGTATGCTCCGGATCATCGATACTGCTACCATCACCGATGCTGAGGATGGTATCGAGATCGTGGGGGAGCAGGACGAAGCGGGGATTTTCGAGACCGCGATACATGGAAACGTCATCACCCGCACCATTGCTGATATTGGTTTCTCCGTTGGCGAGAATTGTCATAGCTGCGAACCACTTCATCCATTGGTCAAGGTTGACTGAGGCCTCGATTTGCTCAATGAAATCCTCATCGTCCGACGCGTTGTTGATGATGCGAAGCATTTCATCGAGATCGCTCCAGTCATTTTCGCTACTGTTGGTTTTCTTGCTCCAGCCATCTGATTCATATCTGTCGATGTTTCCATCTCTCCAGCGTAGGTCTCGGTCGGGTCTGACTTTTTTGTAAAGGTTGCCCCCATCATCGGGTTTGAATTTTTCATTAATGAATTCGTCGGAGAGAGATTGAACGTGAACCAAGGAGCCGTAGTCGAATGCATCTTCACGAGCGATGTTTTCGCCATTGATTCTGACTTGTGCCCTGTAGGTATTTGGGGCCTGCATACCCGAAGCTTCGAACAACTTCATTCCGAGAAATTGAAGATAGGTGAACTTGGTGTTCAGGTTCATCGTCGTCATATTGTTCCATTCATTATCCCGGGGGAGGGAGACCCGCATGGGGACGGGGTTATGGTTTCGACTACCCGCACCGCGTACTCTTATTCCCGCGTTGTAGCGAATGTCTGGTCCAGATCCGTCATTAAGAATGACGGTTGTATTCATCTGAGCATTGCTTTGTCGCCGGATGTCGCGCCATTGGTCGAATTCTGAGACTGGCATGATGAGGCGATAGAAGGCGTGATCGAAGCTATTAGCTTCGTCGTCAACCTGAAGCAATGCGTTGGCGGTTTGTCCGTTGTCAGCGGGAGCCGGCCAGGTCCGGGTATTGGTTCCGTCGGTTGATTCGACATAGAATTCAATAATCGTGCCATTTGGCTGGGGAGAGAGTATCGCTCCAAAAATACCATCACCCGGTTCTTCATCGTAATTGGCGCCATCATCGAGCATGGGAGTGGTTTGGAACGGGTCAGGGTTTTGGGCGGAAACTCGGTAGTGGAGAGTGCCGCCAATTATCTCGCCGGTTTCATCCCGGAGCTCAGCGACGATGCCGATGGGGTCGGAGGAAGTGGGGATGGCGGGACGATGTTCAAGGTCCAGAATCAACGGCGCTGAGTCATCAGGAGCTACGGAATTGACAGTGCCAGGGCTGGGTAGGTTTTCGGTGCTGAATCCCCAGTTCTGTCCCTGCTTGTTGCTTAACGCCTGGTTGATAAGTTCTAGCGAACTTCCCTGCCCATCAGCGGGAGAAACCCAGTCCCAGCCAGGTTCGTTGCCAACACTGACTCTTGCCCGGCGTGCCCAATCTCCCTGGTCGTAGTAGCGAACCTCATCGACCTCATCTCCGTTGTCATCAATGAGTCGGATACGCTCACTGCTGTTGCTAAGTTTTCCAGTCCAATTTCCGAGCACATTTGGAATCGCACCATAGGTTGCCTCAAAGGTCGTGGTATCTGCACTGATGACAAGAAAGGCGCCCGCTGCTACGGTAACATCAGGGAAGGTGAAGTTAACGCCGCTCTCTAACTGCCAGCCATCAATTGAGATTGGCAGGGAACCGATGTTCACCAGTTCGATGAATTCTTCCAGCTCATTGCCAGAAGTTGGATTGAACATAATCTCATTAATGACGATATTCTTCGCGGATGGGTTGACTTCGATTTCAACTTCGACTTCTCCCGAGTTAAGCGTTCCATCGTTGGCGATGTAGGAAAAAGTATCAGTCCCAAAAAAGTTGGGTGTCGGCTGGTAAGTGAATGAGCCATTTGTAGAGAGGCTCAAATTTCCATTGCTAACATTTTTTGAAAGCGTGGCAGTAAGAGCCTTGCCCTCGATATCAAAGTCATTGGTGAGGACTCCCTCGCTTGTGTTAATAAGCAGTTCTATACCGATTTGTGTTTCGTAGTGATCTGCTTGTGTTTGTGGCGGGTCATCGACGGGCTCGACGGTGATGTTGACGGTGGCCAGATTGGATTCCTGAAGTGAATCACTCGCACGATATGTAAAGGCGTCGGTTCCGCTAAAATTGATATCAGGAATATAGATGAAGCCACCGTTCTCCCCGAGAGTGAGAGTTCCATAGATAGGCTCGGAAATAAGAACTACGCTAAGGAGGTCGGAATCCAAATCATTGGCAAGGATTCCTTCTGCACCCAAGCGGATCATGGGAGAGTCCTCAAAAATCAGGTAGGAGTTATCGGTGGCAATGGGTGGGGCATTTACAATAATAGAGACCGTGATTGCATCTGATTCGAGCAGGCCATCACTTGCCCGGTAGGTAAAGGTATCTGTCCCCGAGAATCCCAAAGCGGGAGAATAGGTGAACGAGCCATCTGGGGTCAGATTTAAGGTTCCCGAAGGAGTGGTGGAAACGATGACTGCTCTAAGGACGGAGTTATCGGGATCCGAGTCGTTGTTTAAGACTCCGTCGGTTACGTTCACGGTGAGAGGCTTCAGAGGAGCAGTCAGATAGCTTTCAGGTAAGCCGATCGGCGAATCATTTATTGGGGCGACATCTATGCTGACTGTTTCCGGGCGGCTGGTGTCGGAGCCATCGTTTGCTCGATAGGTGAATGAGTCGCTACCGAAGAAATCAAGAGAAGGGGTGTAAGTGAAACTTCCGTCGCCAGCGAGGGTCAGGGTTCCGTTTGCGGGTTGACTTTCGATGATAGCGTTCAGGTCACTCCCTTCTGGATCGGAATCGTTTTGTAAAACTCCCAAGGGTCTCGCTACGACCAAAGGCTTGTCTTCGACAGCCGAATAGGTGTCGGGTGTCGTTTCAGGAAAATCGTTGGGGCCGCTGATGATATTAAGATTAACGGTGGCAGCGGGGGTGAAGAATTCCCCGTCGGTGACGCGATAGGTGAAAGTATCCGGCCCCTCGTAGTTTACCCCGGGAATGTAAAGAAAGGTTCCATTGGGATGAAAATCGATCGTGCCATTTTCAGGCCCCGAAAGCAGCTCAGCGATAAGGCGATCATTTTCCGGGTCAGTGTCATTAGCTGTGACTCCTGCGGCGAGCATACGCTTACCAAGAAGGTAGGCGTTCATGCTAATATCGCTACTGCGTCCGTCGTCTTGATGAACTTCAATTGCTAGAACATTGTTTCCCTCCTCAAGCAAGTTTGTGGGGATTTCGGCCTCACTCCAAATTCTCTCACCAGTGCGTCCAGGGTTCAAGAGAGCGCCTTCTGTTGCTGAAGCGTTTGGATCGAGATTGTCGAGTACTACGCGTGTTCCGTTCAGATAAATCGCGCACCCATCGTCGCGGATATAGCCTATGATCAATTTATAAAAATCGGACGCATCAGTAACCGTAAAATCATGACGAAAATAGGTGGTGATATGCTTGTTATCAGAGTTTTCACCAAAGGAGACCGTGGTCTCTTCATCTCCATCACCGTATCCGAGTTCTGCCGGTCCAGTGGCCCAACTGGAATCGTTGAAGTCGGAATTACGCCAGGCAACTCCAAGGTCCACGCCAGTGTCGAGATATGCCCAATTGGCACCAGCGGAGACTAGATCTTCACTGGGGCTAGGTGTTACGGTGACTTTTAGATTGTCGATTGCCCAAGATTCATCGGCTCCTGCTTCCCAACCGTTACCCGTGACAAACCAGCGAATGGTAGCGCTGGATGAGGTATGGGGAATGTTTCTCAATGACGGAACGCGTCCCATGTCATAGCCCGCATCGAGGGGGGACTGGGCTGAGTTGAAACCGATATCCTCATCTCTAAAGATTAAGGACCCGGCGGGGTAGCCGAAAGAGCCTCCGTTTCCAACGTTCCTAAACGTCTCGGCGAAAATTTCGACACCATCAAGTGTGATTGTGAATCGTTCATCACCATCCCACGAGTCGATGACCCCGAGGAGGAAGTCAAGGCTCAGCGATTGGTGTGGTGGTAAATTTTCAAGGGTAAGAGTTGTTGCCTCTGATGGATTACCGCCCGCTTGATTTCGGAGGAATTGATTCGAAAAAGTGTTACCTCCATTTCCACGTCCTTCGAAACCTTGAACTGGTTCCTGTAGGCCGGGGCCTGTGATCAAAGGTGATTGGGTGGGCGAGTTGAAGTCACTTTCGAAGACGATTTGATCTCCTTCCAGGGTGGTGATGATTTCAAGTGAGATGTTCTCCAGAGTATTATAGCTATCGTTGAATGCGACCGGAGGGTCGTTGATTGGGGTGATTTCAAGAGTCACCAATACCGGCTCGGATACGTCAGTGCCATCGCTCACACGGTAGGTGAACGAGGTAGTTCCAAAGAACCCAGGATCTGGATTGTAGTTGAATGATCCGTCGGAGTTGAGACTGAGGGTGCCTTGGCTGACATCGTCGACTAGTACGGCGGAGAGTGAATCGTTCTCTAGGTCGGTGTCGTTGCTAAGGATGCCGGGGGCAAATTGATTGAGTGTCGTGTTTTCGATGCCTGAATAGTTTTCGGGGGCCGCAACTGGTGGGTCATTTACGGGAGTCACAGCCAGTGTAACGGTGGCCGCAAGAGAATCGCCGCTGCTTCCACGGGCAAGGTAGGTAAATGTATCGTTACCACTGAAATTCCGAGCCGGCTGGTAGGTGAAAGAGCCATCAGAATTGAGATTCAGAGATCCGTTTAATGGAGGGGTTTGAAGGATGGCTTCGAGTTCACTGCCGGTATCGTTAAGGAGGACGCCTCCCCCGTTCGATGGAATTGAGATTTCAATATCGTCGAACCAGCTATTGGTCAGCTCGGTCCTCGAGTTTGACTTGCTGGAGAATGCACCAAGTAAGATCGTGTGATCTCCGGCACCCAAAGAAATGTCAAAGCTCGCTTCCTGCCATCCTGAATCATCCAATCCACCTCCGCCATTACCATCGCCCCGAAAGCGGGTAAGCGAATTTTCGATGTCATTTCCGTAGCGGACTCCGTCGACTTCAAATAGGGCCTCGCCATACTCATCTGCATCATAGTCGTCAGAAAAAGTAAGACGGTAACGAAATGAAATCGTAGTGTTAGCCGGGTTTTCTAGGGTGAATGTGCGCTGCCATCCACCTGAGGTCGATGGATTATTGTTGAGCCGACGACCCACTTGTACCAAAAGTGCTCCACCGGTAAGTCCTCCGGTCGGGTCGAGTTCGCCGTTTGCATTATTGGGACGGGAGGTGTTGTTGAAAGTATCATCTGCGTAGGTAAACCCGGATAGAGGTGATCTGGAAATGGGTGCCAGGTTTACGGAAAAGCCAATGTCGGAGCTGGTCAAACTTGCTTGGTGAACCTCGACCGCGATCGTGTTGGATCCTTCCTGAATGATTCCAGAAAGATTTAGGGTTGCGTTTCCAAAGTTGGTTTCATCTGCGTTTTGGATAAGGGTATTTGCGGTGACGGGTCCGGCAGGCATCGTGTCACTACGGAAGACTTCGGTTCCGTTGATGTAGACGATTCCTCCATCATCAATTAAGTGTTCAAGGATCCAAGCACTCTCGGCAGCTTCGATTGCGCTTAGCGAAAATTGTTGGCGAAAGAGATAAGTGGTTATGAGGTTTTGATCATTCCCTGCTGCTGCGAGTCCCCCCAAAATGGAAGGCGTTCCGGGAGGAAACCCATCGATGACACCTCCTTGAAATGGAGCGGTCCCGGTAGACCATGGCCCATTCGTGGAAGTCGCGGTTTCAAATTGTGGAGTGTTCCAAGTGAGTCCGTTACCGTCTAAGGGGTAGGTTTGATTGAAGCCGTTTTCATTTTCAATACGATCAAGGTATTCCCAAGTTGGAGAAAGAACTGAACTCCCACCATCAAAGGTAGCAGAGAGGATTGACCCACCGTTTGAGATGGTCAGAGTGCCGTCTTCATCTACCACGAAAGTGTCATCGTTTGCAACCGGAGCAGCGGTGAGTTTCGTGGCGAGAGCAATGAGAAAGCATAAGGCTTTTCTGAGTGATAGACGTTGTTTGTCAGTAGGCATGGTTGGGAGCTATATGATTCGTTCCCACTACCTCTTCTGGTAGATACGAACGTAGTCGATTAGGTAACGGGTTGGGAAGATCGAGTCGTCAATCTTTCCACCCCATGTCCCGCCTAGAGCGAGGTTAAGGATCAGGTAGTGAGGTTTGTGAAATGGATTTCCGTCGGGAGTCTGGGCCTTTTCTATTCTGAAAGTATGATAGCGTTTCTCGTCAAAAGCAAAGTGAATGAATTTGGCATCCCATTCGATGGAGTAGGTGTGAAAGTTTCCCAAGATTTTTTTGGCCTTTCGCTCTTTGTGGTCGGAGGCGTGTTTACCATTCTGACGAAAGTGAGCGTTACCATGGATCTCCCCAGGAGCTTTCCCAACGAATTCCATGATATCAATTTCTCCGCAGCTTGGCCACCCGACTTGTGGGATGTTATCGCCTAGGGTCCAAATGGCTGGCCAGACTCCCTGACCCTTCGGCAGTTTGGCACGTACTTCGATCTTACCAAATCTCCACGAGGCCAACCCTTTGGTATGGAGACTGGCTGAAGTGTATTTAATTTTAGGGAACTTGTTGGAGAGTGCGTCCGGAAGGCCAGATTTTGCGGGGAATTCGCGATGTCCCTCGATGATTAAGTGGCCATTTTCGAGTCTGGCATTTTTGAGCCTCTTGGTCGTGTAGAACTGCTTTTCGTCATTACGGACGAAGCCGGATTCGTAACCCCATCTTTCGGGGTCAGGGTGGCCGGTACCTATAAAATCATCCGCCCAAACGATACTCCATTCGTCCTTACTGGAATCGCCGAAGGCATAACCAATCATCGAAAAAAAATGAAGGTGATTTTCCATTCTACCATTATATAGAGGACGGTGTAAACACGGGTAAATATTTCAGAAAGGCGGCCTTTAAAGGGTCTTTTTTCTTCAAAAGATAAGACTGAGCTCAAATTGCCTTTGTCATAACCTCAATGGCTCTCAATCTGTTGAATTAGGTGTGGATTGCGTGTTCGTAAAAATGACCGTGCACTTAGAGGTGCACGGTCGAGTTAAAATCGGAGAGGCTATTTTTTCTTGGCGTGAAGAGTGGCTCGGCTCTTTTCGAGTAGGGCTTTGGTGGCTTTGATGCCATCATCCTCGGAGAGCTTGCGGCCCTCATATTCGACTCCAACCCAGCCGTGGTAGCCATGATTGAGAACGATCCCCAGAGCTTTGGTAAAGTCGGTCTTGGTCTCCTCGCCCTTATCATCAAATTCATGTGACTTTGCGGACACCCCCTTGGCGAAAGGCATGAGTTCCTGAAGGCCCTTGTAGCGATCATATCCGTGGAAGTTACCGAAATCGGGAAGAGAGCCGCAGTTATCGAGTCCGACATCCTTTAGGACCTTGGACATCCAGGCTCCGTTCGAAGAGAGGCCTCCGTGGTTTTCCACGATGATATTAATTTGATGATCCTCGGCGAAAGCTGAAAGGGAGGTCAAACCTTTGACGCAATTGGCTGCTTTTTCAGCGTCATCCTTGCCTTCTCCGTGGGAGTTCACACGGATGGAGTGACATCCGAGGTATTTGGCTGCTTCGACCCATTTCTTATGATTGTCGACGGTTTTCTGACGTTTTTGATCGGAACCGGCGCCAATATGTCCTTCGCCATCAATCATGATCAGCACGTTGGTCATGCCAAGATCGGAAACCCGCTTCTTCAGTTCGCCAAGATACTTCTTGTCCTTCGCCTTGTCCTTGAAGAATTGATTCACGTATTCGAGTGCAAGGATGTTGTAAGTTTTCTTGGTGTATTCTGGCCAATCCATATTGGTCATTTCACCTCCTTTTAGGGCCCGATGATTAGACCATTGAGCGAGAGAGATATTGAAGAGATTTTCTGCCTTGGCCGTTGGGTGCTTGCCATGGTGATCTGCGAGGGCTGCGGTGGTGAGGGCGGCAAAAGATGTGTGGATGAAGTGTCGACGTTGCATTGCGATGAGTTTCGTGGTGGACGGGAGCGAAGGAAAGGCGAAAGTTGCCTTGGCTATGAGTATTACGACAAAAAGGGGAGATCGGGGATTTACCGATTTATTGTTTGGAGGGAAAGTTTCTAAAGGGGACCCTCAAATAGAGGCATTGGGGGCGGTTGACGAATTGAACGCGAATCTCGGAATGGCCCGTGTTCTTGTGGACGGAGAGGTGGCTGAGGCAATTGACCAAATTCAGGAGTGGTTGGTGACTTTGATGGGGGAGCTCGCAATGCCATTTGGTAAGGAGGCTGATTATGAAAAAGCCGGTTTTGGGCGTATTTCAACAACTGAAATCCAGTGGCTCGAGGACTGGAGCGCTTCGATTGAAAAGGAGGAAAAATTTAAGGGCTGGTTGAGGCCCGGGGAGCGAGGAGGGGATTTGTCTGCCCGGATTCATCTGGCCAGAACAGTGGCGAGGAGAGCGGAGCGTCGGAGCTGGGATGTGGCTGATGAGGTTGCATCGGCCGAAGCTAGGATTTTTCTGAACCGTCTTTCTGACGCGCTTTGGTTGCTTGCCAGTGCCAGCGAGAAATTGTGAGCCAAAAAAAACCGCTTACCTTAGGTGAGCGGTTTTTAAAAGGTAACCTGGTGAGGTAATCCTAGCTCTTCTGTCCGGTCCCTGGGAGGAAGCGGTAATATGACTCGAGCATTAGGGTCGCAAGGCAGGTGCGATAGTGTTCTGCAAAGCCACCTCCGCTGAGACCGTGACCTGCCTGAACCGACTTGTATGAACCATCTTTGTTTTGGTTGTTGAGGACTTGGTCTCGGAAGAGTTCGTTATATTTTTCCCACTCTTTACCACCGTTGTTGATCATTACTTGAGCTGCGTAATAGTGGCCATAGAGGTCGGAGTCTTTGGTTTTCCAATCGAGCTTGATGTTCTCATGCATGAATTTCACTGCCTTGCGGGCTTGGCGATTTGCAGAAGACTCCCAGATTTGAAAGCAAAGAGCACCCACCGCTGCAAGTGTCGTTCCGTCGTGGCGAATCGAAGGGCTACTGTAGCCAAATGCACCACTAGGAGCTTGCTTGGTCTCCATGTAGTCGAGGCCCTTTTTGACGCATCTTCTTAGGTTAGCGAAATCAAGCCCCGTGTATTTACAGGCTTTAAGGGCCTGAAGCTGCCATCCTACAATTGAAGTGTCGGTATGCCCGCCCTCTTCGACGTAAGAGTAGGCCCAACCACCATTTGAGTGCTGGCTGTTGATGAGGAATTGGCCAGAAGCCATGACTGCATCTTCCAACTGATTGATATTTTCCCCAAAGGACTTCACGCAAAGGGTGTAGGCCTCAGCGAGTGCGTAAACCGCAATCGCGTGCTCGTAGCACCAGCTTTTTGCCTTGAAGTCATCCGCTAGCTTGCCGTTGTTTTTCATGGATTTGTCGACAAGAAAGGTAATGGCAGCGAGAACGGTGTCGCCGAATTCTTCCGACCCTGCGGTTTCGCAGTGTCCAAGATAGGCAAGGAGAGCAAGTCCAGTCATAGGCACAGACCGATTGGTCCATGAACCGTCTTCATTTTGCTTCTCCTTCAGCCAGCGTAGTGAGGCGACAACGGCGTCTTCACATTTTTCAGTGCCGCCGTTGGAAGTGAGTCGCTGAAGGCGGTCGGCCTTGGAGCAGCGTTTTCTCATGGCAGTCGGGATGTTGCCGAACCCGCCACCGGCACCAGATCCATCTCCGTCACCCCAACCGTCACCGAAGTCATTTCCATCACCGAAGTCAGTACTGGGATCCGGAACGTCGATTTCCGGAATGGGGATAGCAGTGGGAGATGAAGTGTTGGCCGCGATGACCTTGGACATTGAAGCTGAAGGTGCGGCAGGTTTGCGTTCAATTTTAGTCTGAACCTTCTTTTGTTTGAGATTTTCCTCGGACTCGGGAGTGCCGTTATAGCTGACCAATTGCGGGATGTTCTTGGAAGGCAGGTTCATCGCGATGATCCAGAGGATCAGTCCTACGAGTACCATAAGCAAAAGAGCGATGACCAAGCTGGTGATGGTCGACATCCGCTGTTGGGCTGCAAGTCGGGCTTGGGCTTCCGGCGAGAGTTGTGCGTGTAGGCTCATAGGTTTTTAGGGAAAGGGGGTGTTTTGATGTCAGATTATCTCAGGACAGAAGTTGTAGTCTGATTCGTAAAGTGAAAGCAATCTCTTACCTACACGGAGAACGAATCAACAACGGAATTTCTTAGGAAATACTGAGGTTCAATATTCCCGGGTAGATTTAGCCCCAGATTTTGCTTTTCGACAAAGAAAAAAGCCGCGCATCTCTAGAGGCGTGGCTTTTGTGAAATAGAGAAAGAAGATCTAGTTGGTCTTTGCTCCCGTGGCGGGAAGGAAGCGGTAATAGGACTCAAGCATTAAGGTCGCGAGGCAGGCACGATAGTGGCGACCGTAACCACCGTCTCCGGCAAACGATCCTGCTACCGCGTTGATCTTGTTTCCACCGCCAACAATCTTGTAATAACCATCCTTATGTTGGTTATCGAGAACTTGATCGCGGAAAAGCTTGTTGTAGCGTTCCCACTCGGGTCCACCATTGTTAATCATACACTGAACAGCGTAGTAGTGACCATAAAGGTCTGAGTCTGCAGTATTCCAATCGAATTTCATCTCCTTGTCCATGAATCGGACGGCTTTGCGGGCAACTTTACTGGCGGAAGATTTCCAAATCTGGAAGCAAAGAGCGCCAACAGCAGCGAGAGTGGTTCCGTCTGATCCGCCGTGGATGTTTGGGCCAGAGTATCCGATTGCTCCACTTGCCAACTGGCACCGTTCGACGTAATCGAGTCCTTTTTTGTAGCAACGTGTTAAGTTTGCGAAATCAAGGCCGGTGTATTTGCAGGCTTTGAGAGCCTGGAGATGCCAGCCAACGATGGAAACATCACCCCCCCGAGGGCTGTCCTCGCTGTAACCATAGTCCCAACCACCACCTTGGTGTTGGCTGTTGATCAGAAATTGTCCGGAAGCCATGACGGCGTCTTCAAGCTGGTTGATATTTTCTCCGAAAGATTTAATGCAGAGGGTATAAGCTTCAGCCAAGGCATAAACAGCAATGGCGTGCTCGTAGCACCAGTGATTATTCTTGAAGTCACTTCCAAGCTTACCGTTGTTCTTCATCGCCTTGTCAACGAGGAAGGTAATCGCTGCGAGGACTGTTTCGCCAAACTCTTCCGAGCCCGCGGTCTCGCAGTGGCCCAAGAAGGTTAGGAGTCCAAGACCCGTCATGCCAATTTGCTGTTGGCCACACCATGAGCCGTCTTCATTTTGCTCTTCTTTCAGCCAGCGAAGAGTGGCGACAACGGCGTCCTCGCACTTTTCGGTCCCGCCGCTCGAAGTCAAACGTTGAAGACGGTCTGCTTTGGAGCAACGCTTCTTCATGGCAGTCGGGATATTACCGAACCCACCACCGGCACCTGACCCATCTCCGTCGCCCCAGCCGTCACCGAAGTCATTTCCATCACCAAAGTCGGTGCTGGGATCAGGGACGTCGATTTCTGGAACTGGAATGGCAGTGGGAGATGACGTGTTGGCTGCGATGACCTTGGACATCGAAGCTGAAGGCGCAGCAGGTTTCCGCTCAATTTGGGTTTGAATCTTTTTTTGTTTGAGATTTTCCTCGGATTCGGGAGTTCCGTTATAGCTGACCAATTGCGGAATATTTTTAGCAGGAAGGTTCATCGCGATAATCCAAAGGACCAATCCAACGAGGATCATTAACAAGAGAGCAATGATCAGGCTCGTGATAGTCGACATCCGCTGTTGGGACAAAAGTCGTGCTTGGGCTTCTGGCGAGAGTTGTGCGTGTAAGCTCATGATGGAATAAGAAGAAACATCAAAATCTAAGGTTGTAAGAAACTACTGGTCAAAATTTGGTTTGACCAGCGAAGAGATCCACTGATTTTCATTAAGTGGAACGGTTTACTTCGGAAAAAATTAGGGAAAATTTGAGAAAGGATGATTTTTCGAAAAATAGGTGGGTTAAGAGATCCAGTGGTAGCATTTGCATAGTTTTCCTTGTCGGTGAGGTCCTTTAGCTCTTTCTCCCTTATTGTTGTTGATCGCATATGAGGGCCGAGGGCGTGGACTCCATTGAACTTTCTTTGGTCAGGAATCATAAATGTTCCGTCTCCGGTGAAGTAGATTAAACTACTTCAATAATTTACATGGGATGCTAAAATTGAGCATCGGATGGCGTCCTAGTTCCAGCGAAATGATTGAGGCTTTTTTGACGCGGATCGAGTAAGTCTCTGCGCCAAGGATGTGCTCGACTAGGGTTGAGAAATCGGGCTCATGACCAACAATGGCAACCCGATTGAATTCTTGATAGGCCTTGAGCTCCTGAAGAGCGATTTCCGGTCCCATCCCGCAAGCGAGCCACGGTTCGATTACGGGTTTTGGACAGCCTTCTTCGGCTAAGATTTTAGCTGTTTCCTTGGCCCGCAAGACGGGGCTTGAGAGAAGGACATCGGGTGTAAGCTCGTGTTTCTTAAGAAACCTTCCGACGCGCTGCGATTGTTCCTGACCTTTTCCGACAAGATTGCGGACGAAGTCACCACCAGGTAGCCCGTGAGCAGCGGCGGTGGCATGACGAATTAAGAGAAGTGTCATTAATTTACATGGTCATGCCGCCATCGACGGCGAGCACTTGGCCGGTGATGTAGCGGGCCTCTGGTCCGGCAAGGAAAAGTGAGGCATTGGCAATGTCATCAACTTGGCCGAAATCAGCGAGGGGTACTTTGGCGATAATGCCCTGTTTGAGGTCATCAGAAAGTTTGTCGGTCATATCTGTGGTAATAAAGCCCGGAGCTATGGCATTACATGTGACTTTACGCCCGGCAAGTTCACGAGCCACCGATTTGGTGAATCCGATCAGTCCTGCTTTTGAAGCTGCGTAGTTTGCTTGACCAGCGTTTCCGATCAGTCCGATCACGGAGCTAATGTTGATGATGCGTGGATCGGTGCCTTTCATCAGTGGGCGTTGCAGCGCTTTAACGAGGTTAAAGGCCCCCTTTAGATTGGTATCAAGCACGGCATCCCAATCTTCGGACTTCATTCGCATAATCAATCCATCGCGCGTTACGCCAGCATTGTTGATGAGGATATCGATTCCCCCAAGGTCCTCGACGATGGTTTTGCCGGTCTCTTGCACGGAGTCAAAATCGGCAACGTCGAGTGCGTAAAAACGGGTTGAGTCGGGGTGAGCCGCGTTGATTTCCTTGGCTGCGGCTCCACAGCTGGTGGGGTTGCGGGAAATGATGGCGAGCTTTGCTCCCTCGCGGGCGAAAGCGTGAGCAATGGCGAGGCCGATGCCGCGACCGGCTCCGGTAATCACGATTCGTTTTCCTGAAAATTTGGGCATAGGGAGAGTTTGTAGTGTTTTTAGAGCAAGGCCAAGGCCTCTTTGAAATCGTTAAGGTTTTCCATACTGTGGGCAGCACTTAGAGTAATGCGAAGTCGTGCCGTTCCTCGCGGAATGGTTGGGTAACGAATTGCCGGAACCAAAAAACCGCTTTTTAGGAGGGAATCCGAAGCCGCAAGCGCGGAGCTGTTTTCACCAATAATCTTGGGGATGATGGGGGTGAGGGAGGCGAAAGAGCCTGAGTAGGTCTTGAGGCGACTGCGTCTCTCGATTCCTTCTGGTGAATTCAAAAGGTTGAGAGCTGCGAGGCTTGCGGCGGCTTGTGAAGGTGGCGGCGCCGTCGAGTAAATCAAGGAACGGGTCTTATTGATGAAAAGGTCAATCCATGATCTGGATGCTGCGAGGTAGCCGCCGGCCGAGCCAAGAGATTTTCCGAGAGTTCCCATCTGAAAATCAACTTGGTCCTGAAGGTCTAACTTCTCGGCAAGCCCTTGTCCGGTGTGGCCGAGCACTCCGACGGCATGGGCTTCGTCCAGAAAGAGGAGGGCGCCGTGCTTTTCCTTAAGTTTCACGATTTCGGAAAGCGGGCAAAGATCGCCGTCCATGGAGAAGACAGATTCGGTCACGATCAAAGTACGGCCGTTACTGGAGGAGAGGAGCTTTTCGAGTTTATTGAGATCGTTGTGCGGGAAGATGCGTAGGGTTGCTCCGGAGAGTTTGGCGGCGTCGATAAGACAGGCATGGGCAAGTTTGTCTAGAATGACAGTGTCGCCCTTGCCAATAATTGCCGGGATTACTCCCATCGCGGTGACAAAACCATTGGCGAAAGTGAGAGCTGCTTCGGTTTTTTTTAGAGCCGCTATTTTTTCTTCAAGGTGGTGGAAGATATCGAGAGATCCGCAGATGAGTCGAGATGCTGTGCTGCCAGTGCCGTAATCTCGCAAGGCTTTCGTGGCGGCTTCAATGAGAATTGGATGTTGGGCAAGCCCAAGATAATCATTCGATGAAAAGTTGATAAGTTTTCGGCCCTGTAGTTCAACCGTTGGAAGATCCGGATTACTGATTGAGCGCAGCCCACGGAGAAGTCCCCTTTGTGCGAGGTCTGTTAGTTCGTCTTCGGGTTTTTTCATCCTGTTCGTTAAAAAAGGCGCTCCGACATTTCTGCGGACGCGCCTCTTAAATGAAAGGTTTTAGTTTGTGCAGGCTACTCGGTTATACGACCGCAGCACTGCTTGTATTTCTTGCCTGATCCGCAGCTGCAAGGCTCGTTGCGTCCGACCTTGGCCATTGGGCGGCGCTTCGGAAGATTGAGTTTCAAGCCACTTTCATCGGAACCGCTTCCGGTTTCGGGAACGACGCTGGATGATCCGGAGACTGCCATATTGTTTTCATTCCCGCCTGAAGTCTGCTGGGGTGCATCGGCAAGAACCGGGTCAATTTCACGGATCGTGGTGAAGCGGAAGAGGTTGTGAACGGCTCCCTCATCGATCGTATCCATGAGTGCGGTGAAGAGCTTGTATGCCTCCATTTTGTATTCCACGAGAGGGTCTTTTTGGCCTTGCGCCCGAAGCTGAACGCCTTCCCGAAGTGAGTCCATCGCGTAAAGATGTTCCTGCCATTTTTGGTCAATGGCATTGAGCATGATATGCCGTTCGAGAGAATCGAGGTGTTCAGAGTCCTCCATCTCGATCTTGCGCCCGTAGGCGGCGTGAATTCGCTCGAGAAGAAATTGCGAGTTGCCTTCGACATCGCGGGTTTCGAATTTTGCCTCGTCGACCGAGAGGTGAAGAGGAAAGGTTTTATTTACCCAGTTTAGGAGTTCCATGAAGTCGGGCTGACCTTCATCACGTTCTTCCATGTAGTAACCCACCTGAGCGGGGATGATACGGTCAAGAAGCTCCATAATGAGTTCCCGCGGATCTTCTGATTTGAGAACTTCGTTACGATAGCCATAGACGACCTCTCGCTGACGATTCATTACATCATCGAAGTCGAGAACGTATTTTCGGCGGCGATAGTACATCTGCTCGACTCGCTTTTGAGCTGTTTCAACTGATCTGTTGAGCCACTTGTGTTCGAGAGCTTCTCCATCTTCCATGCCGAATCGCTCCATCATGTTGGTCATGCGATCAGCGGCGGCAAAGTTGCGCATTAAGTCATCTTCAAAAGAGATGAAGAATTGTGAAGACCCTGGGTCGCCCTGACGCGAACAACGTCCCCGAAGCTGTCGGTCAGTCCGGCGGGATTGGTGGCGCTCGGTGCCGATGACGAAGAGTCCTCCGGCTTCTTTTACGTCTTTACCAAGTTTAATATCGGTTCCGCGCCCAGCCATGTTGGTTGAGACGGTGACCGAACCAAGTTGACCGGCTGCCTTGATAATCTCGGCCTCCTGAAGGTGATACTTAGCGTTGAGAACTTTATGTGTAATCTTTGAACGCTGAAGCATACGCGAGAGTGTTTCGGATGCTTCCACCGAAGCGGTTCCGACAAGGACGGGTTGACCGGACTCGTGACATTGCTGAATTTTTGCAACAACGGCGTTGAATTTCTCGCGTCGGGTCTTGAAGACTTGGTCGTTGTGGTCCTCTCGCTGGTTCGGCCGGTGATTGGGGATGGGGAGCACGTCGAGTCCGTAAATATCCTGAAATTCAGCAGCTTCAGTTTCAGCGGTCCCGGTCATGCCGCCGAGTTTTTCGTAAAGTCGAAAATAATTCTGGATCGTGATGGTAGCGTAAGTCTGGGTTTCTCGCTCGATTTCCACGTTTTCTTTTGCTTCGACTGCTTGGTGAAGCCCATCAGACCAACGGCGTCCGGTCATTTCGCGACCGGTATTCTCGTCGACAATGACGACCTTGCTTTCTTTGACAACATATTCATTGTCTTTCTCATACAAACAATAAGCTTTTAGGAGCTGAGAAATGGCGTGAACTCGGGTGCCCTGAGCATCCATTTTGGTCTGGATTCTGTCCTTTTCGGCGAGGCGCTGTTTGTCGTCCAGATCAGGGTTGGCATCGATATCCGCGAAATCAGCGGCAAGGTCCGGGATCACGAAGGCCTCGGGATCTTCAGGCGAAAGGAACTCACGACCCATTTCCATGAGATCAGCGTCGTGGCCTTTTTCGTCGATCGTAAAGTAAAGCTCCTCTTTAATCGCGAATAGTTCCTTCTTTTGGGCGTCCTGATAGAATGAAAGTTCAGTCTTTTCAATGAGGCGGCGTGTGTCCGGATCTTCCATGCAGCGCATGAACTGGCGGTTGCGGGGTTGACCGAGTTTCAGCTTGAAGAGCGCACGTCCAGCGACCTCATCGTCGCCTTCCTCCAGTGCTTTATTGGCCTCGGTGGCAAGCTCGTTGCAAAGGTGGTTTTGTTTTTTGACCAACTGCTCGATCACGCTGCGGTAGCGTTTGTATTCTTCGGTGTTGGAAATGACGGCGGGGCCGGAGATGATGAGAGGAGTCCGGGCTTCATCGATGAGAATTGAGTCGACCTCATCAACAATCGCGAAGTAGTGATCGCGTTGAACTTGATCATCGGTCGAGCCCGCCATGCCGTTGTCGCGAAGATAATCGAATCCAAACTCGGCATTCGTTCCATAAGTGATGTCGCAATAATATTGTTCACGGCGGATGCCGGGAAACTGTTGATTTTGAATACACCCAACGGTTAGACCGAGGTATTTGAAGAGAGCACCCATCCATTCAGAGTCACGACGAGCAAGGTAATCGTTGACGGTCACGAGGTGGACTCCAAGTCCGGTAAGGGCGTTTAGGAAAACGGGAAGGGTTCCA
>JAQWSX010000085.1 GCA_029242935.1 Akkermansiaceae bacterium | reverse complement strand
GGTTTCCATTCTCCAACGACTCTTGGGAAACTCATCTCGAATCGCTTTTTTCAATTTACGCTCATCGCGAACCTCTTTGATTTGAAGATGCATCTGGTACGATGCCATACTGTTTTTCCCTAAAAGCCCACTACGCTCAATATCACCTAACTGAACATAAACTTCAGGCGCAAATCCACTGAAGCGACTTCCCCGAGGTGCGGGTTTCTCGATGACTCCAAGGATCGTTAGACGGATCCCACCCAACTCAACCTTATCACCAATCTTCGCTGAAAATTGATCAAGAACCGAAGGCTCCAATAAGATTCCACCACCTTGACTCAGGTGCTCCCAAGCCGCTGCTGGTTGCGTCTCAACCCTGCCATAGAAAGGATAGGCTCCGTCCATCCCCCGAACCTGCATCAAGCGTGCTCCACGGTCCGGCAAAAAGCGAAGCATTGAAGGGAAATTCACCTCCCGGCTGACCTGTTCAGCCCACTTAGCCAAACCTTCGATCTCATCAGATTTAAGCTGCTTCCGGGAAGACACCCGCAAATCGGAACCAAGAAGCGATTTCGCCTCGAATTCGATCCCGCGCTCGACGCTCATCTTTAATGAATGGATCGCCGTCAACGCGGCAACGCCAGAAACGATTGCGAGTGAAAAAACAACCAATCGTAAGCGCTGCGACCGGCTGTCACGCCAAGCCATTCTCCAGACCCAACGGCAAAACAAGGACCGCCAAAGACTCTTCGGAAGAGGCTTATTTTTAGGCAGTTTCATTTTCCTCCTCTGAGACAATGCTTCCGCCACTCATCGTAACAACCCGACGTGCTTTCGCTGCGAGTCCCGGGTCATGAGTCACTAAAACGAGAGCCGTTTCCGCTTCACGATTCAACCGAAAAAGCATCTCCACGATAGGCTCACTCGTCCCTGAATCCAAATTACCTGTGGGTTCATCTGCGAACAAAATCTTGGGGCGATGAATAAAGGCTCGGGCCAGTGCCACCCGCTGCTGCTCACCTCCTGAAAGTTGTAGTGGGTAGTGATCCAGTCGGTCACCAAGTCCCACCTCCCTGAGTAGCTTTTCCGCCTCAGCCTGCTTTCCAGATTCCCCACGTAATTCCAAAGGGATTAAAACATTTTCAATTGCCGTCAAAGTTGGGATCAACTGGAAGCTCTGAAACACAAAACCAACCAGCCGGTTTCTCAAAGCAGCACGTTCATCCTGATCAAGCGTCTCAATAGCCAAACCATCTAATACAATTGAGCCCGCCGTCGCATCATCCAGTCCCGCGCAAAGTCCCAGCAGTGTCGTTTTACCGCTTCCTGATGGCCCAACAATAGCCAAAGTATCACCCTCTTCCAAACTTAGACTCACATCCTTTAAAACCGTCAATTCTTGTGAAGCGGTCTGATGGACCTTCCGTAGATTACAAACCTTTAGGACGGGTGGTTTGACAGCGCTCGAGGGCGCCTCTAATTTTGAAACAGATGGGGAGTTCATTACGAAAAAAATTATCGGCAGTCCTTTTGGCAGCCACTGCCGGATTAGTATTCGCCGGGAATACGGCGAAAGCAAATGATACAAAAAAACGAATCGTGATTTTGGGCGATAGCATCACTGCCGGCTATGGTTTAGATCTTAGCCAAGCCTATCCAGCTCTTATCCAGCAAAAACTTGCGCAAGCAAAGCTTCCATTCATTATCGTAAATGCGGGTGTCAGTGGTGACACCACGGCTGGCGGCTTGCGTCGAGTAGCTTGGGCCTTAAGTAAAGGCGCCGACGTCCTTATCATCGCCCTGGGTGGTAACGACGGGCTTCGAGGAATCTCACCTAATGAAACCAAAAAGAACCTCCTTGGGATTGTTAAAAAGGCCCGGCTTAAGTACCCCGCGATCAAGACTATCATCGCCGGAATGCAAATGCCCGATAACATGGGTTCCGAGTTCACAGAACGATTCAAAAAACTCTTTCCTCAAATCGCCACGGCTTCAAACTCTTATTTGATCCCCTTTCTTATCGAAGGCGTCGGTGGAGACGAAAATCTTAACCAAGCAGACGGAATCCACCCAACTGCAGAGGGACAAAAAGTTGTCGCACAAAACGTCTGGAAGATTCTTCTTCCACTAATAACCAAGAAAGAGATCTAACTGTATTCTCTTCTTTCGCATAGGCGTCGGATATCTAATCCCGGTTCTTAGAGCTTAATCTCCTCCGTAAAATGAGAACCGTATTCGCCGGTTTTCGGAAGAGGACGCAGTAGCCTAAAGAGGGTTTCCTAGGAACAGCCCCCAATACTCAGCGGTCGTTCGGCTCGAGTTGCCGCCCCCTTCCACTTGATCAATACAAAGGGCATTCGCAAACCCGATACCACATCCCCTTCTTCAATACCCTCACGCCCCGCGGGTGATTGCTAGATGCAGTGACCGAACAGTCGCCTAACAATTTTTTTCTCAGACCCACATATACATACCGCACACCGTAGAAAAAATGGCCGATTTGAGTCAGCTTGACCGAAAATCGACCAACCGATCGCAGAATCAGCGACTGGCTGATGCAGCCGTATGGGAATTTGAAAGGCTTAAATTGTGTTCACAGTTACTGTTCACACCACTCATCACTCATCACTCAGAAAAAAGAAACCCGCTAATTCATTAATGATTGAGCGGGTTATAAAGTACGCAGACTGGGACTCGAACCCAGGACCAATTGGTTAAAAGCCAACTGCTCTACCAACTGAGCTATCTGCGCATTACGTTGGAATTTACGACGCTAAACCGAAGTTTGACGCGGCGGAGCTTTAGGATGGCTTGAGATCTTTGACAAGTGAATCTTTACACTTTTTTAAGAAAGGACTCCATTGCACTGGCTGACACTCGGTATTATAGCCTTCCCCGTGAACGCCGGTTCCACAAAAGAAGAGTGGCGGGGTATGGCCCTGTCCACGTGGGAGTCCATGCCCGGCAATAAGGACAAACCTCTCATTCTCGGGGGATGTGACAACTCGGCTCAAGGATACCTCATCACAGCCCTACTAGCCGAAAGAAAAGCAACCGGGCAGGGACGAATTTGGATTTTCTCACCACACGCCCGTCGGCGCGACCAATTAGCGGGGGAATTAGCCTTCTGGAAAAGCCCCGCTCTCATTCTGGCTGATCCGACTGTCATAGTTGAAGAGGAATTGACGGATCCCGATCGCGAAGCGGAACGGGTTGCAACCCTCCATAGAATCGCAAAATCCCCTACCGCCCCAGTAATCCTCTCGAGAGCTTCCTGGCAATCTCCTGCCCCACCCCTCGTTTCAATTAATGAGACTGAACTTACTCTGGATGTCGGCCAAGAGATATCCCCGGAAGAACTCATAGGCTGGCTTAGCGAACGCAACTTCGAAGAACACCCCCAAATTTTCCAGCGGGGACAATTTGCCCGACGGGGCGGAATTCTCGATTTCTTCCCAACTCAACTTTCAAACCCAATTCGTATCGAGTTCTTTGGAGATGATATTGAATCGATTCGCGAGTTCAGCGTGGAAACTCAAACAACCACCCGGAAACTTGAGTCCGTCGAGATTAAAAAAGAAAGTGAGATGGCCGGAGAACCACTCTCAAGTTGGCTAAGCCCAGATGACCTCGTCATCGCACTCGATGAAGATGATCGAAAAATCGCGGATATATTGATCAGTGATGGGCCCAATGAATACTGGAGTGCCGACCTACACCCCTCTCCCGCTGCCGGCTTTGAAGCGGGAGATTTTGTAGTCGCCGAATCAAGCCGCGCTCTTTTCCTAGAGCAACTTAACGAGTGGAGCCGCGAAGGCTGGAAGATCGGGTTGGTCGCCCCAAGCAAAGCAGAACGACATCGATTTTTAGAAATTTTAGAACGCAAAGAGACTGATTTCACATTCGTAGAAGGGCGCCTCGCTAAAGGGTTCGTTGCGCCAAATCAAAAACTTGTCGTGCTTTCAACTCTGGAGATTTTTGGTCGACAGCATCTCCCCGGAACTCGAGGAAAGGAGAAACTATCACATCAACGAAATGCGGCCGCGATTGCTGGGGTTCACGAACTCAACGAAGGCGACTTCGTCGTTCACGCCGATTACGGTATCGGAGAATTCATCGGGCTTGTTGACGGCGAGGAAGGGCAAGAAGAACTTGGAATCGAGTATCAGGACGGCGCAACCTTGCATGTCCCTATCGATCAAAGCCATTTGGTAGCGCGCTATGTCGGGATAGGAGGTGGTAAACCAAGACAGAATAAACTGGGGGACAAAAAGTGGAAGAAAGCTCGCATCACAGCAGAGGCCGCCGTGATGGACTACGCGGCACAACTACTCCGACTCCAAGCTGAAAGGGACGCCAAGTCAGGCCACGGACATGCTCCCGACGGTCAATGGATGCAGGAATTTGAAGCCTCCTTCCCCTTCATGGAAACTCCGGACCAACGGCGGGCCATCGAAGACACCAAGATCGATATGGAATCACCTCGTCCCATGGACCGTCTAATCTGCGGCGATGTAGGTTTCGGCAAAACGGAGGTGGCAATCAGAGCCGCTTTCAAAGCCATCACTGGAGGTACTCAGGTCGCAATTTTGGCCCCAACAACCATTCTGGCGCAACAACATTGGCGTACTTTTAAGGCTCGAATGAGCGATTACCCAATCGAAATTAGATTGCTAAGCCGCTTACAATCCCCCGCTGAAGTAAGAGAAACGCTTGAAGGATTGCGAGATGGTAAAGTCGATGTCGTCATCGGGACTCATCGACTTCTCTCCACCGGAGTTGAATATCAAAAAATTGGCCTCTTGGTCGTTGACGAAGAACAACGTTTTGGAGTTCGCCACAAGGAGATCCTGAAAGAACGGTTTCGACTGATCGACGTTCTTACTCTTTCGGCCACGCCCATTCCTCGAACCCTTTATCTTTCTCTAATGGGAGCGAGGGACATGTCCACAATCGACACCCCTCCTCCAAATCGCCTGCCGGTTCAAACCTCGATTTGCGCTTATGACGAAAGGTTGATTCGCAATGCCATCCGGCGCGAATTGACAAGGGGCGGACAAGTATTTTTTCTTCACAACCGAGTCGCCACGATCGCAGGGATGAAAGAGCGGATTCAATCTCTTGTCCCAGAAGCCAAAGTCATCATCGGCCATGGGCAGATGGATCGCGAGGATTTGGAACTTGTCATGCACCAATTTGTGGAGGGCAAAGCCGACGTCTTACTGGCGACAACTATCATCGAAAGTGGTATCGACATTCCAAATGCCAATACGATCTTAATCGACCGAGCTGATCGGTTTGGCCTTGCCGATTTGTATCAGCTTCGGGGACGGGTTGGACGTGCCGGACGGCGGGCCTACGCCTTACTCCTACTTCCGGGCGACCTCATTGCGGGAGGAGACGCTAGAAAACGACTCAGCGCGATCAAACAATACACGGAACTGGGATCTGGATTCAAAATAGCGATGCGGGATCTGGAAATCCGGGGAGCTGGCAGCCTGCTCGGCACGAAGCAGTCAGGCCATATCACAGCAGTTGGCTTTGAACTCTACTGCCAACTCCTCCAACAGTCGGTCGAGCATTTGCAGGGAAAAAGGACGATCAAGAGAGCGGACACCCAGGTAAGGATCGATTTCATCGTCTACTCTGAAAGCGCTTGGACAGGTGAATCAGAGAAAGCCCCCGCCTTCTTCCCAAGAACCTTCGGTCCAGACCCCGAAATGAGAGTCGCGGCATATCGCCAACTTGCCTCTGCGCGGACAGAAAAGGAAATCAAGACAATCGAAAAAGACTGGCGCGACCGGTTTGGAAGGTTTCCCGAACCGGTGAAGAATCTCATTGAGACGAACCGTCTTCGCGTCGTCGGTTCATCTAAGGGTGTTCAAATGGTTGAAATCAGCAAGGACAGGCTCATGCTACAGCGAAATGGCGACTACATTCTTCCCCCAGGTGGTAAGTTTCCCCGCTTGAGTTCGCGACGCACCAACGATAAACTCTCTCAAGCCGTTCAGATGCTCAAAACCCTTTAGAATTAAGAATTCCCCATGTTTTCAAGCTTCACAAAAGCAATCATCTTTGGAGTCGTAGTAGTCTTGCCTGCATTTTCGCAAGCCCCTCCTACAAATTTCCAAAATGAGCAAACTCGCCCCCCGCAAGGACCTCAACTCGTCAACAAGATCGCGGCAAAGGTAAATGGGGACTTGATTACTCTCAACGAGCTGATGATCAAAGTGGCTCCCAGTCAATCGGTTCTCATGTCTCGTTACCCAAGGCGAGGAGTAGCCTTCCAAAAGCAATTGAATGACCTTAAATCAAGCATTTTGGACGAACTCATCGATCGGGCCATTATTTTTACTGAGTTCAAGGACCGCGTTCGCTCTTTCCCAGACTATCAAATCGAAGATGAAGTTAAAAGAGTCGTGCAAAACGTTTACAAAGGAGATGAACAGCTTTTTAAGAAATACTTAAAAGCCACTAACCTGACCCGAGACCAGTTCAAAGAACAACAGCGAAAGGAACTTTTAGTTCAAATTGTAAGGGCCCAGCAGTTTGGCGATGTTGCGATCCCCAAGGAGAATGAACTCCGTGCCGAATACGAACGTTGGAGCATCACCAATCGAGACAGAACAAGAGATATTGGCACATACCGGCGGATTTACCTCCACAAAAATCGTGGAAGCGGTCCTTTCGCGCAACTCAAGCTTGCCGAGGATATTGTTAAGAAACTTAACAACGGCGAGGATTTTAACGATTTAGCGAAGCAGTATTCGAATGGATCCCATGCCGAACAAGGTGGCGTATGGAAAGGTGTTCCACGAACCGATTTGGCCATGGAATTTGGAACCCTCCTTTTCGAAACCAATGGATCAAAGATCATGGGCCCGTTTGAAGATCGGATCGGATTTAATATCGTTCAGGTCATGGAGCGAAAGCTCGGGCCTGCAAAACCCTTTGAGAAAGTCCGTGAAGAGATCCAACAGCGGGTGATATCGGACAAAAAGAAGTCCAATTACCAGAAGTGGATGAAGAAAATGCGCGCTCGCGCCGTCATCAAAAAAATGCTGTAACTACCTATGCAAACAGCGGTTTACGCAGGTAGTTTTGATCCACCGACCAACGGTCACCTCTGGATGATCAGTCAAGGACTCGCCCTCTTTGACCGCCTCGTGGTCGCGATCGGCCAGAATCCTTCGAAAAACTACGTTTTTTCTACCGAGAAAAGAATCGACCTTCTCCGCACCTCTCTTCCCTCTTGTGAGAGGCTGACCATTACCCATTTCGATAATCGCTATCTCGTGGATTATGCCAAGGAAGTCGATGCTGAGTTTATTCTCAGGGGAATTCGCTCTCCCGGAGATTATGAATACGAGCGGGTCATGCGCCATATCAACAGTGACATGGCTCCTGACATCAACACCGTGTTCCTGATGCCGCCGCGCGAGATGGCTGAGCTTTCATCGAGCATGGTAATGGGGATGATCGGTCCGGAAGGTTGGGAGAAAACAGTGCGTCGGTATGTCCCCACTCCAGTTTTTGATGCACTAGTAGCCAAGGATCCACAATAAGTGCCATGGCTACTATCGCTATTGCTCTAGGAGCTCTAATCCTCTACTTGGTCGCCTATCACACCTATGGAAGGTGGCTAGGTCAGAAAATTTTTCGTCTTAATGCCGAAGCGAAAGTACCTTCGATCGAGCTGGAAGATGGGACAGATTACGTCCCAACTGAAAAAGGGATCGTCTTCGGCCATCACTTCACTTCTATCGCAGGGACGGGGCCGATTGTTGGTCCTGCACTTGCGGTAATATGGGGTTGGGTCCCAGCCCTCCTCTGGGTGATCTTTGGCTCTATCTTGATTGGTGCCGTTCATGATTTTGGCGCATTAGTCGTTTCCCTACGAAGCAAAGGCCAAACTGTCGGAGACATAGCCGGACGGGTCATCACCAAGCGCACACGCATCTTGTTTCTGACCGTGCTTTTTTTGGCCCTGACGATCGTGCTGGCCATCTTCGGCCTTGTGATTGCCAGCGTCTTTAAGAACTACCCTCAGGCAATCTTCCCCTGTTTGATTCAAATCCCGCTTGCGGTAGTAATCGGCGTCACCATTCACCGAAAGGGTGCCAACATCCTAATCCCATCGCTGATTTCATTGGTCGTCATGTATCTCACCGTTGCCTTCGGCAATGTTGGATTTTTGGGGAACTTCAACGAGTATCTCGGCGGTGATCCCTCCAATCCAGACAGCAACGGACTTTCAGTCATCAGCTGGGTCATGCTCTTGCTTGGATATTCTTATGTCGCCTCCGTCCTTCCAGTTTGGACCCTTCTCCAACCGCGTGACTACATTAACAGCCTCCAGCTTCTCTCGGCTCTGGGACTGGTTGTTCTTGGGCTTGTTGCAGCCTGCTTTTTTGGGGGTGCCGCGCTGACTCCGGGTGCTGAACGCCCAGCACTGGAAATCGTTGCTCCGGCTTTCAATTTTTCCCCTGAAGGCGCCCCTTCGATCTTTCCTTTCCTATTCATCACAATTGCCTGTGGCGCAATCTCAGGCTTCCACTGCCTCGTTTCTTCAGGAACATCTTCCAAGCAATTGAAGTGCGAGAGTGATGCCCAATTTGTTGGGTATGGCTCCATGCTGACGGAAGGATTCCTAGCGGTCCTTGTCATTCTTGCCTGTATTTCGGGACTCGGACTAGGAACTGGCAGTGGCGAAAGCTTCATCTCCGGTTCGGCAGCCTTTGAAGCCCGCTATGCATCGTGGGATGCCGCAAAAGGGCTGGGAGCTAAGGTCGGAGCCTTTGTCGAAGGAAGTGCCAACTTCCTCAAATCACTCGGACTGCCTGCCAAATTCTCAATCGCTTTAATGGGTGTTTTTGTGGCTTCATTTGCTGCCACCACCCTTGACACTGCTTGCCGCTTGCAACGATACGTCGTGCAGGAGCTCGCCGGAACCTTGGCACCACGCCATCGCGTCAATGGCAAACGGACCGGAGAATTCGTCAACGGAAATCCTCTCTTCTGGCTCACAAATCGCCATGCTGCCACTCTCTTCGCAATTACTATCGCTTTCCTCATCGCACAACTTCCCGGAGGAGAAGGTAAGGCACCGGGAACCGGCGGGCTCCTTCTCTGGCCACTTTTCGGAGCGATTAACCAACTTTTGGCAGGTCTCGCTTTTCTTGTGATCACCTTCTGGTTGAGACGCCGAGGCCTTCCCTACTTTCTAGCTCTGATTCCAGGAATTTTGATGCTCATCCTCCCCGCTATTGCGATGTCTTTAAACCTGAGAGACTTTGCCGATAATAATAGCTGGCTGTTATTCGGATTCGGTTTCACTACCATCATCATCGAAGTTTGGATGATCGTCGAGGCCATCTCAGTCTGGAAAAAATCGAAAGGAATCCTTGAGTCTAATAAGGATAGCCCAAAAGCGACCGATAATGACGGAGGACGATCATGCTAAGCAATCCGTGCCGGCACCATTCCCCCCCTAAAAGGAGTTTCTAGTTTACGCAAAAAAACGGCCCATCGTCAGAACGAAGGACCGTCTTAATTTAAATTTAAAGTATCGCTGAACTTTCGATTTAACCAAAGATCGAAGTGATTGGATTACCAAGTTCGGCTTCCGCGCCACCAAGGCGGAACGGACGTCCACTTGGAGAGCTAACGACTTGAGCGTGGTCGATACCGAGGGCATGACCGATGGTGGCATTGAAGTCCTGAATGGAAACCGGATCCTTAGCAACGCGTGCGCCGTTTTTATCAGACTCACCATACTTTTGACCGCCAGCAATTCCGCCTCCCGCCATGACAGCGGAAAAGCAAGCAGGGTGGTGGTCACGTCCGGAGTTGTGCTCCTCCACGATTCGTGGAGTCCGGCCAAATTCGGTAGCAACGACCACGAGGGTCGACTCTAAGAGCCCACGCTTCTCAAGGTCAGTAACAAGTGTCGAGAAAGCCTGATCGAGCGTCTTGGCCCGGTTTTCAACATTGGTAAAGTTGTCGTAGTGGGTGTCCCACCCTCCGTGTGAAACTTCAACGAAGCGAACACCCGCTTCAACGAGGCGACGAGCAAGGAGACATCCCTGGCCAAAGCGATCCTTACCATACGAATTTTGGACACTCGCAGGCTCCTTGTTGATATCGAATGCTTCAAGGTCCTTGCTCTGCATCAACTTCACGGCCTCCTCGTAGAGGCTATCGTATGCTTTCACAGCTGGAGTTTGGTAACTCTCTTCAAAGGTCTTGTTGAGTGCGTCCGCAATAGCGAGGCGTTTCTTAAAGTCTTCTTCGCTGACAGAACCAGCGCGAGTTGAGTTCTTGAGCCCCTCGTCTGGGCGTCCAAGGGGCACGCCACCAAACTCAGCACCAAAGAATCCAGGAGAGGAGACAGCCGGATTTGTATTGGCAGTCACGAATCCCGGAAGAGTGGTGTTTTTGCGGCCCTTTTGGCGAACAACCCATGCCCCAATCGCAGGGTGGACGATCGTTCCACGAGGTGAGTAACTCCGGTGAAGGAGATACTGCCCCTGACTATGAGCTCCCTGCTTCGAGGTCATTGAGTTGATGACGCATATCTTGTTTCCAATCTTAGCACTCTCAGGAAGATACTGGGAGATCTGGAAATCACCGGAAGTATCGATCGATTCAACTGGTCCCTGGATCTCTTTATTTCCGGGCTTGGTGTCGAAGGTATCGAGATGACTCATACCCCCTCCCATGTTGAGGAAGATGACGTGCTCAGCTTTCGCACCGCCCACGTGCTTTTGACCGAAGGCCGAACCGGTAAGACCTGCTCCGAGCATTGGCGCGAGGCTCACCCCGAGGTAGCTACGCGCAGCGTTGACCATAAACTGGCGACGACCAAGCTCATCAGCTTTATTAAAAGAACTATTATCCATTGTTTTATTTGGGTTCGATATTGGAGATTCTGTATCGTTACTGGACGAACATGAATTCGTGCGTTTGGACGAGAGCAGCAACAAGGTTTTCGTAACTCTCTTTGCTCCCATCGATGACGTCACGCATGAGCATGTTCATCTCCGGTTGACTCGGCGGGCGACTTAAAATGGCGTAGTAGATATAACGGGTTTTGTCAGCTTCAGTGGTGCCCTTCTTGAGGGCATCGTAAACAGAGGCTCCGCTGTTGGCGACAACCATCTTCTCCACGTGACCATTCATAATTTCTAGGATCTGTGCAACATTGGCCTCTTTGGTCGATGACTCGATCAACTCGCGGTCGGACTGACCAAACTCTCGCAGGAAGTGACCCGCTGGTGCAGGTGCTGAAAGCTCTGATGCACGGGCAATTCCTTTTGCCGGACCAGGACGTGATTTGGCAGCCATCATCATCATGTCCTTGGAGGCCGAAGAACCTCCCCCGCCGGACTTGATCTTTTCAAGTAGGGCTTCGGCATACTCGCGATAGATCTTTGGGTCCTCGATTGCCACGACTTCCTTCGCAAGATCCGACATGGTCTTCTCACCAACGAGAATCGGCTTATTGTTGTAGTAGATATTATTGCTGAATTTCCTTTTGGCCAAATTGTCCGGTTTCTCGGCCACGAGGGTCACGAGTGAGTCCCAAATTTGTTCGGCACTCATTCGCTCAAGCTGGCGACCATTGAAGGCCTGAGGCACTCCAGCGTCGAAAGCCTTCGGGTTTGCTGCAAACTGAAATGTCTTGGTTAGGAAGAGCACATTTTGGAAGGCCCTGAGATCATAATCGAGATCAACCATGAGTCGGGTCAGATAGTTTGTTAACGGGGAAGAAGCCGTTTTTTCAGGCTTAACATAAACGTCCACCGGGTAGGTCAAAGGGCTACCCATCACACGCTCCCACATTCGATTTACCACAATATAGTCAAAATTGGGATTTTCCTTGGTCATCCAATCAGAAAATTCAATGCGGGACTTCCCGCTGTCCCGACGATCGGATGAACGAATTTTTTTACCAAAGTGGGTCCGTCCACCAATCATTTCGCCGGGATCTCCATCCTTATATTGGTAGTCACTTGGCAGCTTGATGCGACCAGCGCCTTGATCGGCGATAGTTCCATAATGGATGTTATCGCGAAGCCAATAGAAGAGGCGTCCGATATCAGAGCGGCGAAAGTCTTCGTCGTTGTAGCTCCTCATCGCCCTGTTCCATACACCGTCGTTGATCTCGCGTTGACCATGGGTGAATGCGGCTAGCTCATAAAAGTCCATGCGCTCCCACTTATTTGTGGGGCTGTCGTGACACTGAGCACACTCAAGCCGCTCGCCGGTAAAGATCTGCATGGTAAGCGCAAGATTATCGAGAGGCATTCCCTTGTCCCTGATGTAATAACCCACGGCCCCATTACCGTCTTCCCAAGCTATTCCTTTTGCTGAAACCAGACTGTGCGCGAACTGATCCCAAGGAGTGTTTTTCGCAACCGACTGCTGAACGAAATTCATATATGGAGCGGCATAAGATTCAGCCCCATTACGGTTATTGTCCTTGGCTCGAAGAAGATCAAAAACGTAATTCTGCATATGGCTCCGATAGCCATCGCTCTGGAGGAGATACTGGGTGAGCATCTCACGCTTTGCGGGATCATCGATCTCAAGAAAGCTCGAGGCCTCTTCAAGGGTTGGAATTCTTCCGGCCGCGACAAGAAAACTACGACGAAGGAAGGTTGGATCGTCCACGACCTTGGGGACAGCCAACTTCTTACGGCGGAAAATCTCAGCGACATACTTATCAACATTATAGGCCGCTTTCTTGAGCGCAGCAGGCGTTTTCAGATCCTTCGTCGACTGGGCAGCCAGCGGAGCAGCAATACCACCGAGAAGGAAAGCGCAGAGAATTTTACGGTTCATCATAATTGGAACGTTTTTGAGATTCAATATCCCTACGAATAATAGGACCCAACATGGGGAACTGTCAAATCAGGAGTTTTTCAGGGTTAATGAGGCATGATCTATCGATTTTAGGGTGCAAATCCGCTCTGAATCCTTTCAAAATACCAAATCCATCCCTGAGAACCCCCGAAAATCCACACCAAAGCTCCAAAAGCAAGAAATGGCCCGTAAGGCAGAGGCTTTCCAAATCCCACCCGCGCCACTAAAGCAGCAATAATTGCGGACAGACAACTCGTGAAAATTACAAAAACTACCGCAGGCCAGCCCAAAAAAGCACCAATCATTCCCAGAAGATGAGGATCACCCATTCCCATAGCCTCCCTCGGGATGACCACTTTGGTAGCCTTGCCTTCAAGAGATTTTAAATCCTCAATCCTCCAAGTCCCTTCACCGATTTTAAGATCATCACGACGGATCTGCATCTCCCTAGCCGGCTGACGTTTCCCGTCCACCTTGAAGCCATGCCCTTGAATGACTAAATGATCGGTAGTTCGGTAAAATAAATCATCCCAGCTGTGTGCTTCTCCATCGATGACAAAGTGAAGCTGTTCGTTGTCCTCGTAACCTTCCTGCAACTTCCAAGAGGTCGCTTCTTTAAAATCTAATTTCAAACGACCAAAGATGAGCTTCCCCAGCAAGACAACCAATAATAGCGATCCGAATCCAGTAACCCAGCCAATCGCAGATACCTTCAAACCGGTCCAACCGCTTTCTTGAATCCAGTCAAACTCCAGCCCAGGAAGATCAAGCAGCCTAGGAACCAGTAAACTTCCGCCCAGAGCAATTACCGATCCAGCAGTCGTCCACGACGTCGGAATGAGTTGATGCTCACCATCGATAAAGGTCACCGTCACCAAAATCGTAAAAAGGACGATTGCGAGAATCGCGCTCTCCATTGGCAAAAACCACCAAGCTGCCAAATACAACACTCCAGTAAGGACTTCGACTAAGAGATACCTCACCGCAATTGGAGCCTGACAATTCCGGCATCGCCCACGTTGAAGTAACCACGTAATAACGGGGAGGTTCTGCCAAGCCGGAAGACTTGTCTTGCAATGCGGACAGAACGACCGCTTGGGATCATTTACCGAAAGACCTCGGGGAAGACGATGAATCACCACGTTCAAAAATGATCCCACGCAGAGACCGGTGATAAGAACCCCCCACCCCATGATCACGCTATACCAAATCTCCGTCACTTTCCTAGGTTAGACCTGAAATCTCCCGCGATCAAGCTCGTGGCAACGACGGAAACTTTTTGTAAATCCGGCCTGTTTCCTACCCCGATTCTAAGGCATCCTTTCTGCAACAAAGGTGATGAAGGTTCCTCCCAGCATTTTCAACGATGTCCTCGGCCCCGTAATGCGTGGCCCCAGCAGCTCGCACAGTGCCGCCGCCAACCGGATCGGCCGATTGATGCGGGCTCTTGCTGGAGAAAAAATCGCCACGCTGGTCGTTCGCTACGATCCCAATGGCTCCCTCGTCACCACCCACAAGGAGCAAGGCAGCGACCTTGGCCTTTATGGCGGCATCCTCGGCTGGACCCCCGACGACCCGCGCCTTCCAACTTATGAGCAAGCGCTAAAAGACGAGGGTATTGGGATCGACCTCCATTACGAAAGCTATGATGCACCCCACCCCAACTTCTACCGTCTAGAAGCGCACGGCGTTTCGGGAACAGTTTATCGTTTCGACGCCATCTCAACAGGCGGAGGCATGATCGAAACCATCTCCATTGACGGCATCCCCTTCACCTCGGCCGGCGACTACCATCACGTTCTTCTATGGACCAAGGACGCGCCGGAAATCAGTTCTGATCTTCAAGCAGAGGCCGTCTCGATTCACAGATCGGAAGAAGGCCAGAACCTCATCAATCTCAGTCTCCGCGAAGAGCCTGATCAAACAACACTTCAGGCGCTTGCAAAACAGTTCACCGCCAGCCGCGTTCGCCACCTTCCTCCCGTCCTTCCTCTCCTCGCCCGTAAGGAAATCAAAGTCCCTTTCTCGCGGGCTGGCGAAATGCTCCAAGCTGCAAACGCCGAAGGAATTCCTCTTTGGAAAATGGCCCTGCGTTACGAATCGGAACGTGGCGGGATTCCCGAAGAACAAGTCATGGCGCAAATGGATGACATCCGCGGCATTATGGAGGCCGCGATTGAGACCGGTCTCGGAGGAACCTCATACGAAGATCGCATTCTGCCCTCTCAATCGCCGGGTTTTCAGATCGCTGAAAAAGAAGGCCGTCTCATACAAGCTGAGATTCCAAATGCCATCATCCGTTCGGTCACCGCCATTATGGAGGTGAAATCCTCGATGGGAGTGATCGTAGCTGCCCCTACCGCAGGCTCTTGCGGAGCAATGCCGGGCGCCGTTCTTGCCGTTGCCAATGCCCTTGGGAAATCAAACGAAGAAAAATGCGGAGCTCTTTTGCTCGCCGGATTGATTGGCGTCTTCATCACCCTCGACGCTACTTTTGCCGCTGAGGAAGGAGGCTGCATGGCTGAGTGCGGATCGGGATCAGCAATGGCCGCCGCCGCTATGACTTGGATGGGCGAAGGAACAAACGACCAACAAATGGCCGCGGCCTCACTCGCCCTGCAAAACTCTTTTGGCATGGTGTGTGACCCCATCGCTAACCGCGTCGAAGCTCCCTGCCTTGGCAAGAATGTAATGGCTGCAACCAATGCCTTATCCTGCACCAACATGGCCTTGGCCGGATACAACCACCTTATTCCGTTCGACGAGGTCGTGATCGCCATGAACAAGGTCGCTCATCAAATTCCGCGTGAACTTCGATGCACCAACCTTGGTGGACTTTCCATTACCCCAACCGCACACAGGATTGCTGAGAAATTGGCAGGAAAAGCCGGCTGTGGATGTGGAGGTGAAGTAGGCCGCTAAGTTGACAAGTTCCCAAAATTACTGTGCAGCACCTAAGAAGGACCAGCCACCTAAATATCCTGGCCCTTTTCAAACTAAATTGGAGGCAACGTTCAGGGAGCCAACAGTAGACTGATCTCTATGATTCCTTAGCCCATTCTATTGGTAAAATGCTTTGAGCATCCAGTAGCAAAAGGGGCCCGTCACAGCTACATAAAGCCAGAGAGGAAAAGTCTTCCTCGCCAGCTTACGGTGCTTCTCAAAATCCCGAGTCCAAGCATGGACGAAGGTCATCAAAATCATAGGGAAGCTTACAGCAGCTGCGATGATGTGAGTGAACAAGACGCCGAGATACAACATTCGGAGATTTCCAAATTTCTCAAGTTCGCCCTCACTTAGTTGTCCGTTTCCGTCAGCATCACCAAACTTGGTTTCAAAAGTGGTGAAATGATAAACCACGTAGAACACGAGAAAGATCGACGACAAAATCAGCGCAGTTGTCATCAATCGTTGGTGGAGCTTATGCTTCTTCTTGAGGATTGCTAAAATCCCACCCAACAAACACGCCGCAACGAACGTATTAATGAGTGCGATCACTCCGGGCAGCGATTTTATGAAATTGTGGGCTGTCTCATATTCGGGTGGGACATCCAATTTGTAAGGCGATCTCATCAAAGCGACCAGCAACAGCACAACCGCGCTAACAATCCAGACAACGACTCTTAGTTTCCGCGCCTTTTCGACTTGGATAGGATGCTCAAGGATGCTCGATTCACTCATAACTCGGATCCAACTTCTTTGACTCAGTCGCTTTCCTAATTCCA
>JAQWSX010000078.1 GCA_029242935.1 Akkermansiaceae bacterium | reverse complement strand
CAGTGAAGGCGCGGTCGTAATATGATTCGTTTGCCGATACGGTACCGACCGGATCATAGTCGCCACCGCCTGCTGCCGTCGTGTAAACTCCCGCAAAGTAGTAATCATCGTCGATATCACGCGCAGCATTACCACTTGCTCCACCTGTGTTGGCAGGGTTTCCGGGGAGATCTTGTTTGCCACTTTCACGAACGCCGGAAACGTTGAAAGCGACTCCGTTGAGTGTTGCAGGATCGTTGAGATTCGCATCTCCTTCACCGTCTTGGGTTTGATCGTCATTTCCGATGTTCCAAAGAACTGCGCCATTGGCTGGAATCGCCAAAAGCCCTAAAAATGCAACGTGTGTTATTTTCATAAGGAGACTCACGTAACTGATTCTTCATCAGCATGCAACTGGAAAAGACATATTCCGCGGTTTTTTTAAAAAAATTGAGCGTTGTGGGGGAAATCTAAAGTTGTTTCTCTAAATCTGATGAGGCGGGTAATTACAATTATGGTCTTCACGATCATCGCGGGGTGGCTGACTTTTTTCTTTCTAATTTCAAGAAAAAGCGACCCTAATGATCTTTCGGGTGATCAGATTTCCAAGCGAATTCCAGCGCTTGTGGCCAGCGAAGAGTTAATTTTGGAACTCACAAAGGAGCTCAAGGAGATTACCCGGGATTTGAAGAATTTCAGCGAACCAACTTCAGCTTCAGTTTCCCTGAAAAAATTAGCGGGCGTGTGGACCGACGAGGTTGATTTTTTTGATAGTGCCTCTCTGAAGATTGTGAAGGGAGCGTTTTTGTCTGCAAATCAGGACAATTATGTAGCTGAAGTCGCATTTCATGCGGTGGTTCGGACTGACAGCAAAAAATGGAAAGAGCGCTATTCTTCTTATCGGGTCCGATGGTCCAGAGAGGATGGTCATTACGAAATGGCCGATTGGACGTTGATCCGGGAAGTTGATAAGCCAGAGATATCTCGCAAATATTTTCGTGATCGCTTGGTCGAAGCATTGCCTGATCTCTCGACCCGTCGTCGGCTCACTCAATCTGAACATCGGCGAGCTTTGAGTTTCCACTACAGTACCAATAAAAAAATGGTGCCTACGCAAGACTTTGAACCCATCGCAATGGTCTTTAAGCCTGCGGTTTCGGTGGTCGACGTCGATAACGACGGGTGGGACGATATTTATATCATGGTGCGTCTGGGGGAAAATTTGTTCCTGCACAATCAAGGAGATGGAACTTTTGTGGAGAAGGCTTCTGCGCTTGAGCTTTCTTTCCCTGGTAATTCCACCTGCGGAATATTTGCGGATTTTGACAATGATGGAGATCCAGATCTCATGCTCGGAAGAAGTATCGAGCGAATGACCTATCTCGAGAATGTCGGAGGTTGGTTTCGGCCCGTCGAACAGAAAAAGACGAAGCTTCCTTTTTTAGCGACTTCTCTCGCTGCCGCAGATTATGATGGAGACGGTCTGCTTGATCTTTATGTCACGACCTATCGGAGGGGTAATTTGACCGGGAGTATTCCTGGGTTTGTAGGAGAGGAGGGGACGGATTGGTGTGCGAAATATCTCACGGCTAAGGAGGCAAGGATCTTCCGGGAAAAGTATCAAGAATCTCGTCAAGAAACTCACGGGGGGTACCTGAATCAAACGGGACCTCCTAATTGGCTTCTTAAAAATATGGGGAACGGCCAATTCGAAAGAGTTCATTCTGACTCCTCAATTAGCAGCTGGAAAAATTCCCTGCAAGGGACGTGGGGGGATTTTGATGAAGATGGGGACCCCGATCTTGCGGTGGCAAACGACTGGGCGGTCGATCATCTTTTTCGTAACGATGGAAAAGAGGGCTTTGTCGATATCGCTTCTGAAACTGGCTTGGACCTAATGGGCTTTGGGATGGGAGCCTGCTGGGGGGACTACGATGGCGACGGGAAAGATGATCTCTTTGTGACCAATATGTTTAGCAAAGCTGGACAGCGAGTTTTAGGCGATTTCGCTGAGGTTGACCCCCGTTTTGTTGAGGCGGCGTCGGGTAATTTTCTTTATCGTCAGAATGAGGGTAAGTTCGAACAGCTTGCAGGATATGGAGGATCAATGATCCCTGTTGCGAGGTCTGGTTGGTCTTGGGGTGGCCAATTTGTTGATGTCGACAACGATCGAGATCTCGATATTCACGTCTTGAGTGGTTATTTTACCGCTCCGCGTTCTTTTGAATCGGATATTGATTTGTGAAGTAACCTTTGGCGCACGGTCGTGCGGCAGGACGAAAATATCGGAGGCAAAATCCGTGAATCCGAAGCTTGGGATCGCGATCCTCAAACCGGGATCGTCGATGACTTATTAGATGCACGTGTTGAGGCCGGTGATGAGATGGTGGACGGGAATCTTCGGGTCCACTCTCTGAGTGGTCACGAGCGAAACAAGCTTTATCTCAATGATAGAACTGGTTCGAACTTTTCAGACCAGTCTGGCCTCTCTGGCTTGGACGATGAATCTGATGGACGGGCATTTGCCGTTTTCGATTATGACCGGGACGGGTGGAGTGACATCGTTTCGGTGAATGCCATGAATCCGCTGACACGGCTATTTCGCAATGAAATGGGTGATGAAGGTCAGAGCGGTAACTTTATAGCCCTTTCTTTCAGGGGTGGTAATCGAACTGCTGCCGCATCAGATAGGAGCAATCGTGATGGATACGGCGCCCGCGTTGAAGTTAGGAAAGGAGAAGAGATGATCGAGAGGGAGCACCGCTGTGGTCAGGGCTACGGTTCACAAAATAGCGCTGTTATGATCGTCGGATTGGGCGATTGGAAAGAGGTTGACGAGGTGATTGTAAGGTGGCCGTCCGGAAGGAAATCGAAGGTCAGTCGGGTCAAGCATGGAGAATGGCTGACGGTCGACGAGCGGGGTGGCGAGGAACGGAAATCCTACCGCCGGGACGTGGAATCAAAACAGAAGTCTCTCCCGGGCAAGGCAGTCTTTCCGCTCGGGTATCAATCAAAAGCGCGTTTGACGGTTTGGAAGGGAATGGCCACGTGGTGTCCCGCTTGCGCCCGTTATCGCCCTTATTTCGAGCATCTCAAAGCGATGACTCAGGGGCGTGGGGTGGAATTTCGTGGCTTTCCTCTCGATGAAACTGAGGACCGCGAAACGCTAATGGCCTATCAAAATGATCACGATCTCCCGTATGATTTACAAACGGACCTCTCGATGTTGGACCGCAAAAAAGCAGAAGTTTTTCTTGAGCGTTGGATCGGAGCGGCTGAGTTGCCGTATCCCACTTCTGTCGTAACGAACCAGCGAGGAGAAATCCTGTGGGCTGGTGTAGGGGCGCCGACGGTGTCAGAGCTCCGCCGTTTTCTTGCTGCCGAGTGATGGGCATTTATAAAAGGCACTGCTTTCATAAAGCTGGCTCGCATCGATTACGCACATGAAAAGCTGAGATCACTTTCCGAAGGGCTGCAACGCAGGGTCACCAATCACCACATAGAGCAATGAATTCTGCGCGGGCTTCTTTGTTTTCTCGCGTATTACAAAGTCCCCCGACTTGAACCCCTTCAAATTGATCAACCCGTTGATTAAACGCTGGTAAGCTTCGCCTACCGTCCTTCCCTCGAGCCAATTTTCTAGCACGGGATAAAGATGAGGGAAACCTGAGCTAAGCCTTTGGTGCCCAAATGCCACTAGGGCGCCATGGTCAATGGCACGGAGCACAAAGGCATCTCGTTTTTGCACGGTGTAACCGCCAGGGACATCACGCATTTCAGGTAGATCCGATTTTCTAGGTGAGGCAGAAAAGCAGGATCCAGTTAATAAAATCTTACCTTTCAGGTTGGTAGGTATCCCCTGGATATCGACACTGCAGGACATCCCGGGCACTCCATGCCCATGCATGATAATCAAATTTGATTCGTCGAACTTGCGGGATAATTCCGGCGAGAACGATTTAATGAACTCGCCACCACCTGGCGCTTCCAAGTTCCAAAGTTGTTCACCTTTCAGCCGGGGGGCGGTCGGTGCTTTCTTTCCATAAATTGCGACAACAGGTGTCTTTAAATTGCGCTTGCGGAAATGTTGTCGCAGCATCGCAGCCTTTTGGAGAGATCTTGTCTCGGTATTCCTCAACACCTGACTGATCGCAATCGGCTTCAATTTCCCGACAGTGATAGGATCATGCTGTAATGATTGCTCAATGAGTTTCGAGAATGCCTTCGCATTGGAAGCCATTAGAAATCCGGGGAATACATCAATTTCGGGATCGCTATCCAAGGTCGAAAAAAGTTCCCACATCCCCATCAGCATATTTTCCCGAAACGAGTCGAGACGGGGCGCGATCGCGGCATACTTGGGGCCAATTGCACGAAGCTGCTTCTGTAGCGTTTTAAATCGTTTCTCTTGTTCGTGTAGCAAAGCCAAGTCTGGAACACTCACAATTTGTCCCTGGTGGTGCAAGGCAAGTTTTTGCAACGATTCCAGGTAGGCTTTGTCGACGTGATCGGTTAGGATGACATACTGCGTCCCGTCAACCGCATGTTTTGCTGTCCCAAGCAAAAAGGCCGAATTACGGGCCTCTTTACGCGACAGTGGGACCCCTTTCTTGAGCCGCTTCAGCTCGGCTATCTGAGGGACTACAAATTTTGGCGTCCTCATTTTTTGTTTTTGAGCTCGCAGCATCGTCCCATCAGCCGCAATTCCAAACCGCTTGCGAAAAGCAACGACTTCTTGGGGTGAAACCTTTTGGTCACCGTTTACATCCCAACGAGGAAACTGCTTCGCATAGCGACTGCCCGCGACTTCACTGGCTTCTAGAACTCCATCGTTGTTTCCATCGTGATTCTTGTAAATCTCGGTAACTGGCGGCTGTTGCCCCTGTGCGTATCCTACATAGGAGGTGGAGACGACCATCATAAAGATGCAAAAAATGAAGAAATGCATGGGAAGGTGTTGATGAATTGGTGAGTAGGCCTGCAGTTTCTCCTAGGAATTTGCTTTTGGCGAGAGGACTTTGAGCCGCCCCTTAGGGCGAATTGAACGAGAAGAATGTGCCTTATTTTCAAGTACGAAGATCGAGCGGCCACATAAAAATATTAAGACCAGCGTCATTGGGTTGGAACGCTAACGAGACTTAAGGTAAGATCTTTTCTAGGCCAAAATATCTTTGATGATGTGGCCGTGGACGTCGGTGAGGCGCATGTCTCTTGAGGAGAAGCGAAAGGTGCTCTTGGTGTGGTCGATGCCGAGGAGATGGAGCATGGTGGCGTGAAGATCGTGGATCTCCACTTGGTTTTGGATGGCTTTGTATCCCCACTCGTCGGTCGCACCGTAGGAAAGTCCGGGTTTGACGCCGCCTCCGGCGAGCCAGGTGGTGAAGCCGAAAGGGTTGTGGTCGCGGCCGTTTCCGCCTTGTGCGAATGGAGTGCGCCCGAATTCGCCGGTCCAGATGACGAGGGTCTCCTCGAGGATGCCGAGTTTTTTTAAGTCGGTGATGAGAGCGGCGATCGGTTGGTCGACGGTTTTGCAGTTTTTGTTGTGACCATCGACAAGGTTGCTGTGTTGGTCCCAGCGATCACCGTTTCCGCCGGGGCACGTCAGTTCGATGAAGCGAACCCCTCGCTCGACGAGGCGGCGAGCAAGAAGGCATTGTTGGCCGAAGGTTTTGGTCTGATTAAAATCGGACTCTAGCCCATACATTTTTTTTACGGTGTCCGATTCGCCAGAGAGGTCCATGAGTTCTGGGACCGCGGCTTGCATGCGGAAGGCAGTTTCGTAATTCAAGATGGCGGATTCGATTTGCTCCGCACCGGCGAAGCGATCTTTAGAGGAAAGATCCAGCTGGCGCATGAGATCTAGTTTTCGCCGTTGAAGTGCTTGGCTGGATTCGGCAGGTTTGATATTCGCGACGGGGGTGTTCCCGGGATTAAAGATTGATCCTTGATAGGCGGCAGGAAGGTAGCCGGAATTGAAATTATCAAGCCCTCCCGGAGGGATTAAGCCTCCGTTAAGGACCACAAAACCGGGTAGGTTTTGGTTTTCAGTTCCAAGACCATAGCCAACCCAAGCACCCATGCTGGGACGGCCTTGAAGGCCCGATCCGGTATGGAGAAAGTAGTTCGCCGCAGTGTGTTCGGGGAACTTGGAAGTCATCGATTTGATGAAGGTAAGATCGTCGGCTACTTTAGCAATATTGGGGAATAGGTCGCTGACCCATGCCCCTGACTCGCCATGCTGTTTGAAGGCCCAGGGAGATTGCATGACCTTTCCGATGTTGTCGAACTGGGTGGGTTCGAGTTTTCCGATGGCTTTTCGGGGATCTTGGCCGTTGAACTTTTTCAGCAAGGGTTTGTAGTCGAAGGTGTCGACGTGCGAGGGGCCACCATCCATGTAGAGAAAAATGACGTTTTTTGCTTTGGGTGCGTAGTGGGTTTTTTTTGGTGCAAGGGGATTTGTTGGGTTGTAGTCCGCTTTTTCTGCAGAAGAGTTTTCTGCGAGGAGAGCTGAGAGGGCAACTGCTCCGAATCCACAGGCGGATTGGTTGAGCATCTCGCGGCGGGTGAGCGAGGAAGGGCGAAAGTTTCGGCAGTGCATGATGGGGCAAAGTGGAGAGGGATAGGGGAGTCTTTTAGTTCAAGAAAATGAAGTCTTTAGTATTCCAGATCGAATGAGCAAAGTCCTGCCAGGCGGTTTTTTGGGATGGATGTGATTCAATCCAGGCGAGGGTCGTTTCTAGTTGTTCGGATGAAGGGCGACGGGCGGAAGCCTGAAGGAACATTGTTTTGATCCGGGTTTTTTTGTCTTTGATATCTGCGGTTGAGTTAGCCCAGCGTTTGGACTCGCTTACGACAAAGGGGTCATTCATCAAGGTTAAGGCTTGAGCAGGGACGTTGGAAACGGTGCGTCTCGCGACTGAGGAAAAAGGGCTGGGCATGTCGAAGGCCAGCATCATGGGAGGAAGGAAGTTACGGCGGATACTGGTGTAGATAGAGCGGCGGCCGGCGCCATCGAGTGGGCCCGACCCAGGACGGCCCCGGCCTTGCATGAAGCTAGTGATGTGAACGGGAACCGAATTACCGTAAAGCTTAGGATCAAGGCGACCAGAGATAGCGAGCATCGAATCGCGGATCGCTTCGGCCTGTAGGCGACGAACGGGAGCTTTATGCAGGAGAATGTTTTCGGGGTCGGTATCAGCAAGATAGCTAAGGCTAAGATCTGAATGAGGGGTGGCTGACTGACGGTAGGTTTTTGAGAGAACGATTTGGCGGATAAGTTTTTTCCGAGACCACTTTCCTTCGATAAAAGAAGCAGTGAGGGAATCGAGGAGCTTGGGATGCGATGGGACGATTCCCATAGGCCCAAAGTCATCAACTGTTGGGACGATACCGCGGCCAAAAAGGTGATGCCAAATACGGTTTGCGGCAACCCGAGCGGTGAGTGGATTTTTTCGTGAAACGACCTGTTCTGCGAGCTCAAGACGGCCGGAAGCATTTTTTGGAGGTGCGATAGTATCGCCCCCAAGTGCGGTAAGAAAGCGGCGGGGAACTTCTTTTCCAAGATTTTTGTGTGAGCCTCGGATATGGACGTAATCATTTTCGGGAGTGCCATCGGTGACCGAGAGGATAGTGGCCGAAGGGTTTGGAATTGCATCCGAGATTTTTTTAGCGGCTTTGGAAAGATCTTTGAGTTTTTTGGCGATTTGCTTCTCAGGCTTTTTGGCATCTGAATTGGCAGATAGAATTCCATCAATTTTCGGGAGATCGCGTGTAGTGCACACGGCTTTCACTTCGATCGCTCCGGGGCCGGAATCGATAATTTCAAGGTAGGCTTTTTGCCCGGACTTTTGGGCGATATCTTTACTGCTCAGAGTAACCCATTGCCATTTGTCGCCGGTCTTGATGTCCTTGTGGGTGCCACTGAAAAGAAGCCCATTGAAGACTTGCATGAAGTGGCCGTCAATCGTGAGGCGGACTTTGGCTGTCCCTTTGACGTAAAGGTGAACACGATCGCCATTAATTGTGAAAGTGGGGGTGCGAAGAACACCGTGTAGTTTTTCTCCATAGCGGCCACTGTCGTATACGGCATTTTGGGTAATAGAGTTTTTGACAGGGATCCAAGTAAGAGCAGGAATGGATGAATCACCGAAGGCCTGACCGGAGGGGAACCAGTTGGAGTTGGTGGGGAGAAGGAGTCCTTCGGGAGCATTTGCTGGAGGAGTTACTTGAATCTCCAAATCCTTGAAATTATTATTTCCATCATCCGCGATCTTCTCAATTTCTTTGATGCCCCGGGCAATTTTCTTTCCAAGATCTTGTGTGTATTCATTTCGTCGGGTGCTTTGAAGGTAGCCAGTGAGGGCGTAGTAGTCTTCAGTCGAGATCGCATCAAATTTGTGATCGTGGCAACGGGCACAGGCGACTGAAAGGCCAAGGAATGATTTCGAGAAGGTGTCGATCATGTTGTCGATCCGTATGGCCTCGTCTCCTCGAACATCCGTTGGTGAGTGGGTTGCTTCACCGAGATACCAAAAGCCGGTGGCGATAATGGATTCGTTGGTTTGATTCTCAGGGTGAAGTCGAGGCTCTTGAAGGAGGTCGCCAGCGATGTGTTCCGCGACGAACTGGTCATAAGGAACATCCGCATTGAGCGCGCGTATGACGTAATCACGGTATTGATGGGCGTTGTGAATTGGGTAGTCGAACTCGTGACCATGACTTTCAGCATAGCGCATAAGGTCTAGCCAGTGACGACCCCAACGTTCGCCGAAGTGAGGGGAGGCGAGGAGACGATCGACGGTTGAAGCGATGGCTGTATCTAGATCGCTAACAATGTCTTTTTCGAAGCGTTCGATTTCTTCGACCGTTGGAGGTAGGCCGGTGAGGTCGAAGGTCAGGCGTCGGAGAAGAGTGACAGGTTCAGCATGGGGAGCGGGGCGGAGTTTTGCGTCCTTGAGCTTTTTGCCAATGAGATCATCGATGAAGCCTGGAGCTCGGGGAGCTGGAGCAAGAGGCTTCCAGCTCCAATGCTCCGATTTGCGTTTTGCGAGGTCGAAGGCGTTGGCTTTATGTTTGGCCGCGGAAGCTTCTCCTGCTGGCCAAGCTGCGCCGTTTTTGACCCAAGTTTCAAAGTCGGCGATGACAGCATCCGGTAGTTTTGATTTAGGCGGCATTTCCATGTCGGTGTCCGTGTAGCGGATCACTTCAATGAGGAGCGATTTTTCGGGATCACCAGGAACGATAGCTGGACCGGTATCCCCGCCTTTAAGGAAACCAGCCCGGTTATCGAGGTAGAGAGAAGCCTTGAGCTTTTTCGAGTTAGAGGAGTGACATTTGTAGCAATGTTCTGCGAGGACAGGCCTGATCTTCTTCTCGAAAAATTCCAGGCTGCCGGACGAAAAATTTTCCGCAGCGGGAACCAGCGGGATACCAGAAATAAAGAGGAGGAATCCGAGGACGCATTTAGTAGGCGTGGCCATGATAAGGAAACGTAGTAAGATGTAGGAAATTACAAGCAACTCCCTCTATTATTGTCTCCACGACCCATTCTGGGCTTGAATTTCCTCAAAGGTCCTGAAGCGATCCCGAGCAGAGTGGATTATTTCCCTAAAACAAATTCTTGAGTTAATACAGATTCCCATTTTGGAGGGGTTTGAGGATAAGACCAGTAATGACCTAAGGCGTATCTACCCGGATAATTCGGAGGTAGCGCTTCGCCCGGTCCATCTTAACAATCGGGGGGTCGGTAAGAGAATCTAGATAGGTGATAGCGCTCCGTCCGCTGGCCATTGCTTCAGCTGGGACCCGGCTCCACGTCTTAAGGTCCTCAGACCACTGGATTTCCAAACTTCCAAAAGCAAACTCTGCTGCGGTCTTAAGAGTTGAACCCGCTTGGCTGAAATCAAAAAGCTGATCGGGGGCTGTGGCCCGACTAAAGCCTAGGGCAAAATAATGGTAGTTTGACGCAGAGGGCCAGAGCTGAAATTCATCTTCACTCTGGGAGGGAAACCCTTGTTGCGCGGCCCATCTCGCGTAATCAGCAACCTCGATAAAGGTTTCACCGACGGCCTTCATGAT
>JAQWSX010000075.1 GCA_029242935.1 Akkermansiaceae bacterium | reverse complement strand
ATACGCCCCACCTCGTCCAACTTGATTTCAATCGTCCTGTTAATGAGGTAATTTCCACGTGGGAATTCGAGCCGGCCGTCAGCGTCGGAAACGGCATGCTGGATCGCCAAGGTGTCATCAATTTTTCCGTCTCCCACGGCTCCGAATACTTTTACATTGCTCATAAGCGTAATGGTAAATCTTTAAATGATTATCCCAAAGGACCCTATTATGAGTTACAGGATTATGGCAAATTATTACGGTTATGATCTGACCTCCAAAAACTGGACCACCTAAGATGTTAGGTTTGGGTTCGTAGAACCTAAACTAAGACATGAAAAAGAAGAGACATAAGACCGAAGAGATCATCCGAATCATTCGTAAGGCTGACGGCGACCAAACCGTCGAAGAGGTTTGTCGTGAAGAGCATATTTGCGTGCAGACCTTTTATCGATGGAGACGGAAGTATGGCCGAGTGGAGATGACTGAAGCGAAACGCTTCAAGGAAATGGCGAATAAAAATAGTAAACTTAAAAAGATGTTCGCTGACGAGATGCTGAAAAATCGTGTGCGGGAGGATTGGAAGGTTGGCCGAAAGCTCGTCTAGCAAATCAGGAGGCTGGAAGGGCTAGGAGTCAGAGGCAAGAAGCCTCGTAGAAGGCGAGGTGGACCTTCAACTGCGAATCCGATCTCGGCTGCTTCAGCGAATGAAGTCTGGAGTTGGGACTTTGTGCATACGCTCACTGAGAATGGAGTGCCCCAAGGCTTGAACCTATCATTCAAATTGGTCCAGATTTGGTGACCTGATCACCCGAAAGAAAATTCCTAGTCGCGCAGCATCCTTCTTCCTAGGTTGAGACATGCACAACCGACATACGTTTTGTTGCCTCCTTCTTTTCGCTGCCATAGGGGTCCTTCATGGAGCCCCCGATCCTTTCTCTAAACCTTTCGATAATCCCGTCGATAAGCCAGGGCTGCCCCGAGTCTTAATTTTAGGAGACTCAATTTCCATCGGGTATACTCCCCGGATACGAAAATCACTGGATGGGAAAGCCAATGTTCATCGCCCCAAAACCAATTGCAGATGGTCCGCTTTTGGAGATCAGAAAATCACTGAATGGGTCGGTAACGAAAAATGGGATCTGATTCATTTTAATTTTGGATTATGGGATTGGTATGGATGGTCGCAGGACACCAAAGCAACTCCTGAATCCTACTCCAAAAATCTGAATAGCATCGTCGAAAAGCTTAAGAAATCGGAAGCCAAACTAGTTTTCGCTTTGACCACTCCACCTTGTCTCGGGCTTGAACGGAATGCGAAAATCAAGATTTCAAAAACAAGAGCTCAGGAATTTAATCGGGCTGCCCTGAAAGTGATGAAAAAGCACGGGGTCGTGGTAAATGATCTCTATTCCTTAATTGAAAATGAACGGAAGAAGTATCAACTTGGAGAAAATGATGTTCATTACAATGAAGCTGGTCGTGACTTACTTGCCGCCCAAGTGACTAAAATTATACAGGAACAATTATCCCAATAACTAAGCCGAGCGGCACAATGGCAGAGGCCGGATAAACTTTGTTTCCATCAATAACACCAAAGTCTTTGCTCGGGATTTTGGTTCAAAGAACCCGGGTTGCTTTCCCAACAAAAGCAGAAAGCTCCTACCCCTTTCATGTTCCTACTTTCCAGTCGGAGCTCAATTTCATACATTAGCAGCCGCGCTGTCATTACCTTCATCGCTTCCTAAATTATGCGTCAGTTTCCCCGTGCTTTTTCAACCGCCTCCAAGGCGCTTCTTCTCACTTTGATCGGACTACAATCCATCTCAGCCGATGTGATCATTCCCAGTTCCATCAAAGCCTTTCACCAAGGCGACAGCCTAACCGGAAATGGCGCGGCATTACAGGTCATCAACGGAAGTGGTATGTCAAAACCCGACCCCAATGATCCATCGACCTGGACCGTCAACTCCACGGCATGGGCGGACGATTGGCAGGGGTTTTCGACTCCGTCAGGTAATAACACATGGGCCGTTCTTGATCTCGGTTCACCGACTCCCAATCTTGATCAAATCTACCTTTGGAATGTACAGGAAAACAATGCCCGGGATCGGGGAACTAATCGGTTCAACATTTTCCACGCCACCTCCCCAACGATCACTCCTCCCGTAACCAGCGGCACTGTCACCTCCTACAATTTTGCAAGCGGCGGATGGTCCAAAATCAACGGGACTTTTTCACTCTCCCAAGGCACTGGAAATGGCGATAGTGGTCAATCATTTGACGTTTCAGCAGCGGGTGGCGCCCGCTACATCGGCCTTCAGCTTGTCAGCAACCACGGCGGAGTTCGCGTGGGACTCGGCGAGATCGCTTTTACTACTGGAGTTCCCACCGGAATTGCCGATATCAGCAACTCCAAAGCTGATGCAATCACTTCTACCTCTGCCCGGTTGAATGGAAAAGTAAACGACATCGGCGATGCTGCGCCATCAATCAACATCCGTTGGGGAAACGACGATGGCAGCAGCAACCCGAACGGTTGGGACCATACAGAAATTTTAGCCGGCACATATAGCGGCACTTTTTCAATTGCTACTAGCACAGCACTTTCTCCGAATACCCGTTACTACTTCACAGCCTTCGCTAACAACAGCGCCGGCGAATCAATCGCATCACCAAGCCTGTCATTCACGACGCTCCCGGCCACTCCAGCAGTCACTAATATTGCTGCAAGTGAAATCGCTGCTGACTCAGCAACAGTCGGAGGTCTTGTGACCGATACCGGCGGCGAAGATCCGACCATGTTCATCTACTGGGGGACGGTCGATGGCGGAACCAACGCTGATACCTGGCAAAACTCGATCCTGCTCGGCGCTCAGGGCAGTTCAGCGAGCACAAAACTTATCGGCCTAACCAGCGGGACTGATTATTTCTACCGCACTTTAGTCACAAACAACGGCGGTTCCGATTGGGCCGCTAGCAGCTCGGGGTTCTCAACTAGAACACCACAGCCGCCGAGCGTGATTAACAATTCAGCCAACGGTGTCACCGGTAGCTCGGCCAACCTGCGCGGCGAAATCGCCAACACCGGGTTCGAAGCGCCAACGGTCACAATATACTACGGAACTACTGATGGGGGTACGATTTCTAACTTGTGGGATCATTCAATCAACCTTGGCATTCAGGATGGTAAGTTCTCATTTTTCCTCACAGGCTTAGATCCACTCAGTAACTTTTTTTTCCGCGTCCAAGCCAGAAACTCGGCTGGCTCCACCTGGGCATCAACCACACAAGCGTTTAGCACCACTCAAATCGTCACTAATTCCATTGTCATCAATGAGATCCATTACGACCACGATCCCAAAACGGAACGTGGCGAGTTCCTCGAGTTATTCAACGCAAGTGACTCCCCAGTTGACGTCTCAAACTGGACTTTGCGCGGCGCGGTCGACTACCAGTTTTCGGCAGGCGCGACCATCGCGGCCAACAGCTTTATTGTGGTAGCCGAAGATCCAGCAACCCTAATATCTAAATTTGGGATAAGCGGAGTTGGCCCTTACTCCGGAAAACTGACGAATGACGGCGAGCGCCTTGAACTCAGAGATGCAAACGGCGCTACAGTCGACGAAGTCGATTACGGCATCGGCTTCCCTTGGCCAAGCGCCACGCGAGGCAAAGGACCCTCAATGGAGCTAATCAACGCTGATCTTGATAACGATCTTGGAAGCTCATGGCGCGCTGCAACCTCTGGCTTTGCAGGCCCACAAGCCACCTACGTTACGGCAGGTAGTGTCTGGAATTATCGCAAAGGAACGAGCGAGGCATCCGCCCCGCCTGACGCCTGGCGGAAAGCGGGTTTTACAGAAGACGCCTCATGGCTGGTGGGTACTGCGGTGATTGGGTTTGGCGATGGAGACGACACCACCGAACTACCCGATATGCAGAGAAACTACTCCTCGGTCTTTATGCGCAAACAGTTTGACGTTTCTGGCCCCATTCCCAACCAATTGCTTGTGCGTGTCTACTACGATGATGGTGCAATCGTTTGGATTAACGGGGTCGAGGTTGCTCGACTCGATGTCGACCCAGGGGATATCACCTTCGAAGGTATTCGCGCTTCCGACCCCGCAGGAAGAAACCCAGGAGCAGCGATCGGAAGCCACGAGCGCGCCTGGGTTGACGTCACCGTCCCTGGCACCGCCGGCTTCCTAGTTCCAGGCAGTAACACGATCGCGGTGCATGGATTTAATACGAGCCTAAACAGCAGTGATTTCTCGATCGATTGCGAAATAAAAACTCCCGCCCCGAGTTCCTACTCGCTGGGAAATCCAACACCCGGCGCATCGAACTCGGTATTCTCACCCAATGCGGCACCGAACATCCGCCAAGTCAATCACACCCCACAACAACCAATGGCTGGCGAAGATGTTTTGATCACCGCCAAAGTCACCGACCCGGACGGAATCGATTCGGTGACGCTCAGCTATCAATTGGTCAACCCTGGTAATTACATCAACTTGGAGGACGCCGCTTACGACTCCAACTGGACCGATCTGCAGATGGTCGATGACGGCAGCGGCAGCGATTCCGTCACTGGCGACTCAATTTTCAGTGTGACAATGCCCGGCACGCTGCAGACCCATCGGCGGCTGATCCGCTATCGTATCACCGTCACAGACGTTGCTGGCGCATCAGCGCGCACGCCATATGCCGACGATGAATCCCCAAATTTCGCCTATTTTTGTTACAACGGTGTGCCCGACTGGACCGCCTCGAAACGACCCGGCGTCGCACCAAATGTGACCTATCCGGCAACGGCACTTGATAGCATTGCAGTCTACCATCTGATCACTAAACAATCCGACGTGATCGCCTGTCAGTGGAGCGGACCCAACGATGGAGTCTACCGCTACCTTGGCACTTGGGTCTACGACGGGAAAGTCTACGACCACATGCGCTACCGAATCCGTGGCAACGCTTCAACCCGACAGGTCGGACGTAATAAATGGAAGATCAACTTTCCAAATGCCCACCCGCTTGAAGCACGCGATAATTACGGTGAAAAATACAAAATCCCCTGGGACAAGGTCAACGTCCTTCCCGGTTCGAACCCGTGGTGGCGCAACGACGCCTCGACCGACGGCACCTTGTTCTGCGAATCGCTCGGCTTCCGCGCCTACCAGATCTCGGGTGGCACCAGCTGCAACACACACTTCTTCCATTTCCGCGTGATCGACAACAGCGATGAGGCGCCAGCTGGTGACCAGTATGGTGGCGACTTCTGGGGAATGTATAACGCGATCGAGCAGCCCGAAGCCGAGTTCCTCAACGAGCGCGGCCTACCGGACGGTAATATCTACAACGTTCACGGCGGGAGTGGTTCTAGCCTGCGCAACCAGGCCGCCAGCCAAGTCTCTAACAAAAGTGACCTATTCGCCTTCCAAGCCCTGCACAACAGCGGCACCTCACAAGCACAGTGGGAAGCCAACCTCGACTTTAACGACTACTTCTCCTTCAACGCGATGAACCTCGCTATCAACAACTCCGACATGCGCAATCATGAAAACGTAAACTACTACCACAACTCGGAGACGGACAAGTGGCACATCCTACCATGGGACCTCGACCTGACCTTCGAGGACAGACCTCACCTTGGGCGCGGCGACACTTCCCAGTGGGAACGCATTTACCACTGCCTACGGTATCCCGAAATCAACCAAGCCTACGAAAATCACGTACGCGAAATCCTCGATCTGTTCCTTGATAACGATCAGGCCGCCCAGCTGACCGATGAGTTTGCTGGCTTCATGACCCAAGGTGAAGAAAACAACCTGGTGGAAGCCAGTCAAGCAATGTGGGATTACCACCCGCGTAAGAGAAAAAAAGGCATCTGGTATGCCAACTTTACTAGGTCATTGCTGCCGAACCGCACTTTCGCCGACCTCACCCAATACACCAAAGACTTCCTCACCGTCGGAGGCTACGGACGTGACAAGCTCTCGGCAAAACAGACTGATACCGCCATCCCAAAAACGCCCACTATCAGCTACGCTGGAGGCGCCGGATTTCCGACCGACACGCTGACTTTTAACTCCTCCGCTTTTTCGGATCCGCAAGGTGCTGGAACCTTCGGCTCTATGGAATGGCGCGTCAGCCAAGTGCATAACCCGTCAACACCAAACTATATCTCCGGCGATCGCTACATCTACGAGGCGGAAACGTTTTATCAGACAGAACGGATAAGCACATTCAATGACACCTTCACTTTTCCCGGCAGTGCCAGCGGCGTCCGAGTGGGTAGCACCTACCGTGCGCGGGTACGCCACCTCGATAACTCCGGGCGTGCCAGCCACTGGTCGGCGCCGGTCGAGTTCACCGTGAGCGAACCCGATATCACGCCGTGGCAGCAGAACCTCATGATTACCGAAATCATGTATCACCCGTTAGATGCCAGCCCGGATGAAATCGCTGCCGGGTATTCCAACAGTGATTTCGAATACATTGAAATGAAAAATATCAGCACCAGCCAGACGCTTGATCTCACCGAATTGCGCTTCACTAAAGGTATCGATTTCAACTTTTCTGAAGGAGCAATCACCTCTCTCTCACCCGGTGCCTATCTCCTAATAGTGCGCAGCCAAGCAGCCTTCGAATCGCGCTATTCCGCTGGTTTACCAATCGCTGGTGAATGGCAGAGTGGCGACAAAATTGATAACGGTGGCGAGAATTTGAAACTTTCTTATGGCGCGGGTTCGGCCATCCACGAATTTGCCTACGATGACGACCCGAATTGGCCCACCAGCCCAGACGGTGAGGGCCCGAGTCTTGTTCTGATCGCCCCGGAAAGTTCCCCCGACCATGCCGACCCATTCAACTGGCGTTCGAGCATCGCGATCGGTGGAACCCCGGGCGCTAGCGACGCAACCAACTTTGCCGGAAATCCGGACACCGATGGAGACAACGATGGCTCGACCACTTTCTTGGAATACTTCCTAGGCACAAGCGACGCCGACCCCGCTTCAACTGGCCTGCCGGTAATTGCAACCAGCCGGTTCGACGACGGAACGGGAACCCTCCGTGGCTACCCCACCTTCAGCTTCCAGATGAACCTAGCCGCCGACGATGTCATTTACGAAATCCAACGCTCCACCGACCTCGCAGCCGGAAATTGGTCGGGCGCAGCAGCAATGACTTTCGTCTCACTAACGGACAACGGAGACGGCACCGCCCAGGTGGTGTGGCGCAGCGCAACTCCCCTAGCCGGCTCGGAGCGCGAATTCTTCCGGCTCCTCGTAAAATCACGCCCCTAATCGATTTGTGAAACTAGACTAACACAAATCAAACAGCCCTAGATCTCAGTCCCTGACCCCTTTTCTTCATTGCCTCTTACTGCAGCTGATCGCAACCATGACAACACAGTTTAAGGCGCACTTCTGCTTTGCCTCTCCCTATCTAACTTATGAAACCAATCCTTCTCCTCCTTGCTTCCGGATTTTGGACTCTAAGCGCTGCCACGGAACGCCCCAACATCGTCCTCATCATGGCAGACGACATGGGCTACTCAGACATCGGCTGCTACGGGAGTGAAATTAAAACACCCGTGCTTGACGAGCTTGCCCGGAACGGCCTGCGCTACACCCAGTTCTATAACACCTCACGCTGCTGTCCCACCCGCGCCGCTCTGATCTCCGGGCTCTACTCACACCAAGCTGGCATGGGTCTAATGGAAGGGGACCGAGGCTGGCCCGGCTACCGTGGATCCATTAACAACCGCTGTGTCACCCTTGCTGAAGCCCTCAAAGGAGCTGGTTACAAAAACTATATGTCCGGCAAGTGGCACCTGACCCGGCACAAGAGCCCCAATGGGGATAAATCAGTATGGCCGATGCAGCGTGGCTTTGACCGCTTTTACGGCACCATTACGGGAGCAGGCAGCTTCTATGATCCCGCCACCCTCTGCCGAGGCAATACTTACATCACTCCCAAGAATGACCCTGATTATCAACCAGAATCTTTCTATTACACTGACGCCATCAATGACAATGCGATCAGGTTCATCGCCAACCACTGCGGGGACAACAAAGTGTCGGATAAACCATTTTTTCTCTACGTCTCCCACACCAGCGCCCACTGGCCGATGCACGCCCCAGAAGGCGACATCGCAAAATATAAGGGTGTCTACGACAAGGGCTATCCGGCGATCCGCGAGGCCCGTTACAAAAAAGCCATTGAGATGGGTGTTATTGATAAGAAGTGGGCCATCTCCAAAGGACTCGACTGGAAAGGCTTCGAGCATAAAGCCTGGGACATTCGTTGCATGGAAGTCTATGCCGCTATGACCGAAATTATGGATCGCGGTATCGGAAGAATTGTCAACGAGCTCAAGAAACAGAAACTCTTTGATAATACCCTGGTGATTTACCTGCAGGACAATGGTGGCTGCGCGGAAGGCTACGGCCGGGCAAACAACTCACAAAAAAAGGACCGCTTTAAGTTCAAGCCTCTCGGTAAGGATGGGCTACAAACTAAAATCTGGCCCCCCATGCAGACGCGCGACGGGAGGTTTGTCCGCACTGGACCCGAGACTATGCCTGGTGGGGATGACACTTTTGTCGCTTACGGTCCGGGATGGGCTAATACTTCCAACACTCCCTTTAGGGGTTACAAGCACGACCCCTACGAAGGAGGGATCGGCACTCCTTTTATTGTCAGTTGGCCTCGAAGAATCGCGTCCGAGCGAAATGGCAAGATCATACATGATGTCTCCCATCTCATCGACCTGATGCCCACCTTCGTGGAGGCGGCAGGAGCAACCTACCCGAAGAAATATAATGGCAATGAGATCCAAGCTATGGAGGGTGTGAGCCTGATCCCAACTCTCGCTGGAAACACACTTTCCCGACAGAGCCCACTTGGCTTCGAACACCATGGCAATCTCGGACTTCGAGACGGGAAGTGGAAGATCGTATCAATCTACCGTAGAGACCAGCCCCGCAAGTGGGAGCTCTATGATATGGAAGCGGACCGGACCGAGCTCAATGATCTCGCCAGGAAGATGCCTGACAAGCTCAATTCCATGGTAGCCGCCTGGCAGTTGTGGGCGGATCGAGTCGGAGTACAACCCTGGCCTATTCCAAGCTATGAGCCGAAAAAAGTGAAATAGCCCGGTCTCTCTTCCCTCCCAGCTTTCGCCATGCGCTTTCTCCTTCCAATTATCATCGTCCTCTCTCTCAGCGGATTCTCCCTAGCGGGTAAACCTCACGTCCTCTTCATCGCAATTGACGACCTGAATGACTACATCTCGCCGCTCGATAACCATCCGGGGATCCAGACCCCCCACTTTGAGCGTCTTGCCAGACGCTCGGTCAACTTCGCCAACGCCCATTGCGCTGCCCCGGTCTGTCATGCCTCAAGAGTAGCAGTCATGACCGGCGTTCATCCCACACGATCCGGTATCTATCGTAATATGTTCGGTGCGCGAGGACCCCGCTGGCGCCATGAATCCAAGGTGCTTGAGAATGCGGTAGTCCTCTCCCAGCACTTCCGCGATCACGGCTACCACGCAGCAGGAGGCGGTAAAATCTTCCATACCCTCCAGTGGACCCCGCACGATTCTCAGAACGACCCGGAAGCCTGGGACGAATACCGTGGTGACCCCCATAACCCCATTGCTCCAGACTGGCCGAGGCCAGAGCTAATATCCGACAAAAAGGCCGGCCTCACCAAGGGGCGTCCACTGGGTGGCAGCTCGCAACTCTTCGGAGCCGCGCCCCTCGAGCAACCCGACGAACAAACCGGTGACCATATGGTTGTCGACTGGGCCATCGAACAAATGAAGCAAGAGCGCGAAAAACCTCTCTTCCTCGCCGTAGGGCTTTTTCGCCCCCACATCCCCTGGGAGGTTCCCCGCAAGTGGTTTGACCAATATCCGCTTAAGGAAATTAAACGGCCTCCTTACCGCGAAGATGACCTGAGCGACGCTCATAACCACGGTCGCACCCACTGGCACAAATGGGTGATCGAAAATCACCAATGGAAAAAGCTGATGCAAGGATACCTTGCCAGCATTTCCTACGTGGACCATCAGCTGGGACGACTCCTCGACGCCCTCGATCGAACACCCGGCATGAAGAACAACACCATTATTGTTCTCTGGAGCGATCACGGCTTCCATATTGGCGAGAAGTCCAACTGGGAAAAGTTCGCGTTGTGGGATCAAACCTCGCGGGTCCCCCTCTTTATCCACGCTCCGGGTGTGAGCAAGGACGGAGAGAAAACAAGGCAACCAGCAACCCTCACCGATGTTTACCCTACTCTTTGCGAGCTGGCAGGCCTGCCCATCCCCGGCCAGTGCGATGGACTATCCCTAGTCTCACAGCTCAAAAGTCCAGGTGCTAAACGTGACCGCCTCGCCCTCTGCTCCTTCCAATTCGGGAATGAGAGAAATCCCTCACACGGGGTCTCCGATGAGCGCTACCGATTCATCCGCTACGGTAATGGTTTCGAGGAACTCTATGATCTCAAGAATGATCCACATGAGTATGAGAACCTCATCGACAACCCACAGTTCGCATCCGTGAAAACCCGGCTGGCCAACGGTATTCCGCCGAATTCCGCAACCCTTGCCCTCCTGCCCAAGGACTCCCCACACCATCGGGCGAACCAGAAAAAGCGGGGAAAGTGATCCGCTTGGTATTTCTTTGCGGTGATCCCTGCTCGGGTTTATTTCTCTAAGAATCAACAAGTTACAAGTCCGAGAGATTCGGGATTTTTTGAATCTTTAGGAAGCCCGATTCAACTTTTGATTTTCTGGATCTTTATTCCTGACAAGGGCACCGAGCAATGTAGATTTCTGGTTCTATGAAACATCTTTATGTTCTGCTCTGCTTTGTTCTGATCCTAGAATCCAACGCGGCGAAGCCCCCTAAGGATCGGTTGGCTTTTGCTGAGGTCATTGTGCCGATCATGGAAGAAAGGTGCCATTCCTGTCACTCTGAGGCGAAAGACAAAGACAAGGGCGGTTTGTGGATGGACACCTTCGAAAACATGCTAATCGGGGGAGACAGCCAAGATGGTGAAGAGTTTCGCACCCTAGTTCCCGGGAATTCCAAGAACAGTTACATGATAGAGGTCATTACCTTGCCCAAAGATGATGACATGCACATGCCTCCACCAAAGAAAAAACAAATGGAGCCCCATGAAATCAAATTGATGACATGGTGGGTGGACAAGCTCCCCGAGGGCAAAAGTTTAAAGGATCAAACTTTAGCTCAAATGGGAGCTTCGGAAGAAATTTTAGCGGCCGCGGCAAGGTTGGCGAGCCCCCAGGAAAGAAAGAAAATGGAGGCCGCTCAAAAAAGGGCCATGCAACAGAAGCTTGCAAAACGAGACGCACTCGAGTCTACCTTAGACACTCTAAAGCAAGAGATGGCTTTCAAAACATCTTTGAATTTTGTGTCCCAGGACTCATCCGATTTGGAATTTACGGCGGTGAGTCTCAGGGAAAAGCTCACTGATGAGATTTTTTTGAAAATTGCGCCGGTGAGTGAAGACCTCTCCAGCTTGAAGCTTGGTGCCACCTCGGTTACCGACGATGCTCTGGCAGTGGAACTTCCCAGAATGTCGGGGTTAAAGAAACTCGATCTTAGCCAAACCCAGATAGGAGATAAGACGCTCGATACAATTGGTGAATTAGGAGGATTGGAATGGCTCAATTTATGGGGAACTCAAGTCACAGATGCAGGTTTGATGAAGCTTAGGGGCTTATCAAAACTCAGGAAAATCTATCTATGGCAATCTAAGGTCACCAAAAAGGGAGCTGCTGCTTTAAAAAAAGAACTCCCTGATCTAGAGGTGATCTTTTGAGCTCGGCGCTAAGGTTTCTTTTCTCTCATTTCGTCGTCTTTTCGATTAAATGATGTGAATCTGGATGCGTTTATTGGACTACAACAAGTAGACAACATCCTTGTTCCGGAAAATTATGCCAACCTATCTTTTTGGGGGGGGAGAAAGAGAAACTGATTCTTTATGGTCGTCAGGCGTCCACATGACATGAGCAATATTTCTTGATAAACGGGACAGACGCCTTAGGACATGAAAGACCGTAACGCTCGCTTCCGTCAAAAAATGAGGATGTGCTGTTACACTTTGTTAGAATTTTAAACCCGCCATTGATCTCGACATGCCCACTTCCCACTCCCGCCGCCAATTTCTCACTACTACCAGTTTCGCAACTGCCGCCGCTCTCACTGGATCACGTGCCAGCGGTAAGGACACAGAAACTGCGGCAGTGTCTCTCGAAGGCCGAATTTTCAAGGCGGTAAAAGGCGGCAAGAAGCGCAACGAATCCCCTCTCGAATTTTTTAATCGTCTCAAGAAGTTAGGATTTGATGGCGTGGAGAGCGGCAACGCCCAGCAAGCCGCCGACTACGCGACAGCATCGCAAGAAACTGGTGTGATGTTTCACGGAATGGTTTGTGGCTGGCACTGGGGCACCCGGCTGAGTAGTCCCAACCCGGACACTCGCGCCAAGGGTCTCGCCATGATGAAGCAAAACATCCAAGACACGCACCGCCTCGGTGGATCATCCGTCCTTCTGGTGCCCGGAAAGGTTAGCGGAGCGAACGAAACCCACGATCATGTCTGGCATCGTTCTATCGCGGAAGTGCGAAAGGTTCTTCCTCTCGCGAGCCGTCTCGGGGTCCGCGTTCTGATCGAAACAGTATGGAATGGATTCTGCGAGTCACCAGACAAGTTTCGCGACTACCTCGACGCCTTCGACAATCCGTGGGTGGGTGCTTACTTTGATATCGGCAATATGCAAAAGTTCGCCCCAGCCGAAGAATGGATTCGCACTCTTGGTCACCGAACTGTGAAGCTCGACATCAAGGACTGGGGTAAAAAGAACGGATTCTGTCGCCTCGGCGAAGGGGATGTCGACTGGGACAAGGTCCGCGTTGCCCTCAAGGAAGTTGGTTTCTCAGGCTGGGCCACCCGAGAGGGTCGTGACAATAGTATCGAAGACACCTCTTCGTTGATTGATCAACTGATGATAGGTAAAAAGGGATAAGCTGAAATTTTATTTGTACTCGCGAACTCGATAAAAAATACGGGACTGCCCTCCCTCAAGATCGGTATCGGTGTATGAAAACGTATCCTCGTCCGCGATCTCTTCTTCCAGGATTTCCAACCAGTTATTCAGGTCAGTCGAATAATCAAGGCTATAGCGATTGCCCGGCGTTGAGTTCCAAGTCACTGTCGCGCTGGGCGCTGAGGGATCATAGACGACGGAGGTAATAGCGAGCTCCGCAGCTGGCCCAACAGGTGAGTTCACAGCCTGTAAGAACTGAATCGGCGAGAGGACAGCTCCAGTATAACGGACCTCATCAACAAAGAGAGCATAATCAGCATTGGTAAGCTTTCCAAAATCAATTGGGGCCGCGGGGTGGACATAGCCACTTGCATCGCTATCTGCCAGTCTCCGCGATTGGGAGAGTTGGTAATCCAGATAAAAACTGATTTCTTGGCTCTCCTCGTCGAAGGAAATGGCGACATGATGCCATCTTGCATTGTCATTGATCCCATCGCCGTCGAGCGCCCAATCCACGGCATCATCGTAGCTCGTGGGTAAGCCGTCTCCAGAATCTGTGTCCACCCAGATTCTCCGATTACCCGAAATATTGGTCCAGCCCAGCTCAGCTGCAACAAAGTTCACGTTGTCTCCATCTGGAGTATCCATTCGGACACGCCCCCGACCAAAACTCCCCTTCGCAGTGTGATCAAAGTCGATCTGCCAACGCTGTTCGGCAGTCTCTTGACGACGCACAAACGAATGATACCCACCCGGCTCACCGCCGAGCTTTATGAAAAGCTCGAGGGTAAACGACGAATCGAAAGCAACAGTATCTGTAACTCTCAGTCGAGAGTTTGCCACACTCGCATCCAACGAATAAGTATTGGTCAAAGATTCTCCTGAGATTGGGTCATAAACAATCGCACTCGGCACATCTGCCGAATACTTGGGACTTCCATTTTGAAAACCCGCTCCATGAAGATCCGAAGTTTCATTATCCACAAAGAAGATGTCGCCTCCTTCGACCGCGTCTTCCTCTTCCATTCTCCAATAACCAACTGAAGATCCAACCTCAGGAAGGGGCACCCTAAGGAAATGAGAGGGCGTTAGAATCGAATTTGAGAGACGAACTTCGTCCATTAAGAGGCCATACTCGACATTGGTAAGTTTTCCGAAAAGGAGGTCTGCAAATGGATGAGTATATCCATCACCCTCAGAGTCACTCAGAGTTCTTGACTGACTTAGATTATGGTCGAAGTAGAACCTTATCTCACCAGTATCTTCATCGAACGTTAACGCAACATGGTGCCAATCTTCGTCGTCATTAATTCCATCTCCCTGCAGAGACACATCTACTTCGTTGGGGTTCGCACTGTCCGCATCGTAGAGGTAGTCATTCGTGTTGCCCGTATTCTGTGGCCCAACATCTGCTCCAAGAGCATCTTTCGCTCCCGTATCCACATAAACTTTTAGGGCATTTTTATTTCCCTGAGGGCCCAAAATAAAATTCCAATTTTCGTCAACATCCCGGTCATCAATATTATCTGGATCTCCAGCGGGAGTATCCCAGCGACTCCGAATTCGCCCAAAGACATAGCCATTACCATGATCAAAATCGATCTGCCAACCAAGATCTCGAGTTTCCCGACGGGTCATGATGCTTTGGTAAGAGGGAGGTGCACCAATATACTTAACAAAAAACTCGACCGTGAAGGAGCTCTCAAAAGAAGTATCTTGGATCACAGAAAACTGAGACTTGGAAGCCGTGGCATCCAAAGAAAATTTATTAGATAAAGTCGTTCCCGCGATCGGATCAAAAATCTCCGCAGCTGGAACATCATCGGAGTAAAGAGGGTTACCTCCAGCCACAATCGCATCGAAGGTGCCTTCATTAACCACGTTGGTCGCTGAAAGGACACTCCCTCCCACCGCCGCATCGGCCTCATCAAACCTCCAATGCCCAAGAGTACGTCCAAGTGAAGAAAAAGGAATGGAAAGCAAAACTGTGCACACTAAGATTTTCATTCATCTCTCATAAACTTTCTCTCCAGCATTTTACAAGTTTATTGCTAATCCCCTGTCATCTAGGTCTATAAAGCTACACTCAGATTTAGCTCCTTCAGAATTTCTGCTTTTAAAAAAGCCTCATTCCACTTCTAGCGGCCCGCATTCACAACTGGTATGCCGCTTCGCCTCACGACCGAAGAACTCGTTCAGAAACAGGGTGCCTCACGGGGAAAACCGCACCTGTGCACCACCCAGCTATTCTTGAAAGATCGATTCCTAGGGCCGACTGGAGCAGACATCACGGATGAAGTTGACCGCTGCATCCAAATTGCGAAGTAGATGATGACAAAAACCTTCTAGTTCCACCGTATTTCCCCTTCCGGAACGCCCCATGAAACTGCCACTCGCTCTTGCCCTGTCTGCATTTGCTCTCGTCATTCACGCCAAGGAGAAGCCCAACATCGTCCTGATCATGGTCGACGACATGGGATGGTCCGACATCGGGCCCTATGGAGCTGACATCATCCAAACCCCCAATCTCGATAAAATGGCGGCCAATGGCCTGCGGTTTCGGCAGTTCTACAACAACGCGAAATGCACCACCACCCGTGCCACCTTGCTCACCGGGCTCTACCCGAGACAGGGCGGACGAGGGATTGAACTCCTCAATGACCAAATGGTTACGCTAGGCGAGGCCATGAAACTCGCTGGCTACCAAACTGGCATCAGCGGGAAATGGCACAATGGCAGCCGTAAACCTCATCGCCCCTTTGACCGCGGCTTCGACCAGTCTTACGGGCTTTGGGATGGAGCCTGCAATTTCTTCGACCCCACAATCCGAGATCCAAAATTCAAAGGCAGTCGCAAACGCGTCTTCGGACAAGGCGACAAGCTTATCACACAATTTCCCGAGAACTACTATCTCACCGACGCCTTCACCAATCATGCCATCCGAATGATCGATGGATTTTCCTCAAAGGAAGCCCCATTCCTAGTTTACGTTCCCTACACCGCCCCCCACTACCCACTGCATGCGAAGCCCGAGGACATTGCAAAATATAAAGGGAAATTCTCCATGGGCTGGGACGATCTTCAAAAACGCCGTCACAAGAAAACCATTGATCTCGGGCTCATCAATCCCGATTGGACACTCCCCCCACGCGACCCGGAAGCTCAACCTTGGAACGACGCTAAAAACAAAGATTGGCAAAATCTTCGCATGGAAGTCTACGCCGCAATGATCGATAACGTGGACCAAAACATCGGCCGTATCCTCTCCGCCATCAAGAAATCAGACGAGGCCAACAATACACTCGTCCTCTTCTTGTCCGACAACGGCAGCTGTGCAGAATCCCCTGGCGGTGAAAACAATATCGCACACATCCCGGGACCCAAGGAATACTACTCGCACGTTGGCCCCAGCTGGGCCTATGCCCAAAACGCCCCCTTCCGCCGCTACAAGTCTCGCATGCACGAGGGCGGAATCGCCACCCCACTCATTGCCTATTGGCCTGGAGTCGTCCCCAAAAATTCCTTCACCAACCAAGTCGGTCACATCATCGATTTCCTGCCAACCTTCCTCGAAATAGGCGACGGTAGCTACCCCACCAAATACAAAGGCAATTCGATCCTTCCCGCCGAAGGCATCAGTCTGCTCAGCGTGCTTAAATCGCCATCCAAAACCATCACCCGAAAAGAACCACTTTATTGGTTCTTTTCAGGTAGTCGTGCCATCAGAGAGGGCGACTGGAAGCTCGTCTGGGATCAAAAGGTAAAAACCTGGGAACTCTATCATCTCACCAACGACCGCACTGAAATGCATGATCTCGCTGAAAAAAAACCTCACATCGTCAAGCGCCTACGCACGCAATGGGAGACTTGGGCTCATAAAACCGGTGTTAACTTCAAAAAATGATCCCCTTCACCGATTCCTTCAATCAAACTCAAAGGCTTACAACGCTAAGATTATTTGCGTGACGATGGTATCAATATCAAACGCCTCATTTAATATCTCCTAAAACCATGAAATTCGCTGCTACCATCCTCTCTCTTGCCCTTGCTGCCAGTTCATCGTCAGCCGAAGATGTTATTAACTTGAATAGACCTGATGCCGAGGGCTGGATCAAGTTATTCAACGACAACGATCTAACAGGGTGGAATGGAGATCCGAAAATTTGGAGGGTAAAGGACGGCTATATTTCGGGAGAGATCGATAAGCTCGTGGGCGGGAATTCTTTCCTCATCTTTAAGAAGCCCTTTTCTAATTACATCCTAGAGCTTGAAGTTCTTCTAGTTGGGAGGAAAGGGAACAGCGGGATTCAATATCGATCCAAGCATTCGGAGCGTGGTGCCAACAAATGGGTGGTGAAAGGCTACCAAGCAGATTTTGCAAATGGCTGTTGGGGTAAGCTCTACGAAGAAGGTGGGCGCGGAGCACTAGTTTGGAAATATCAAGACAGCGCTCCCGAGATAAAACCAAACGATGGCTGGAACAGCTATCGCATCACAGCCAATGGGTCGAAGCTCAAACAGGAGCTCAACGGAACTGTAACGATTGAATTCGATGACAAAGACCCCACCAAAGCTGCGAAGGAAGGAGTGATCGCATTACAATATCATTCCCCCGGGGGATTTGAAGTTCGCTTCAGGAATATTCAAATCAAACTGCTTGGAAGTGAGTCATTGAAGTAGGTGCAGGACTTGAAGATTCAAGAGAGGTGGGCATTTCGGACCACCGGGCTTTCTTCTGAAAGGGCCTGTTTTGATTCCCTTAACCTTGAACCCAGCTAGGTTGTGTTCTTCGACGCCTCCACCTCTTCATTTATCCGTGTCGCTCTCGTCAAATTTTGATGGCTTTGGCCTTTCGAACAATGACCGCTAAACCAGCAAAATTAAAATGACTGTAAATCTAAACGCTTTGACCTTGCTGCGGCGCAGCCGGAGCTGGGCCCTGATCATGTTGATCAGCGCTGTCATCTTATCGGCAAGCCACACGGTCAGAGCGACTAACTGGCAAGCAAATATCAAACCCGGATCAGACATTGTCATGAATGACCTGCGCTGGCCCGTTTGGGATGCCGGCACCTATTATTGCTTTTGGTACATGAGTTTTTACCCCAAGTTTTCATCTTTATATGGAGGAGTCGCAGTTCACGGCCCAAACAAGTTGCCTGGAATGTTCACCTCCTACTGGTGTGTGACCGAGACGATCTACGAGGGGCCAGACTTCTATGGAAAAGGCTTTGGAGCAGAAGGTAGCAAGGGGGGAGCAAACGGCGCCCCTACCTTTCAGCGCCCAAACTCATGGTATCGAATGGTCATGCGTACTTTCCCCCCAACCAAAGGGGCCGACAAAAAAACCCTTGTTGGATGGTGGATAAAAGATGTTGAGAGGAATCGATGGCACACTCACAGCGTATTAAGTATTCCGAAGGCGGTCACAGGATTTCAAGCAAACAGCGGCTTTGTAGAAGCCTTAGCACCAGAATCAACTCCTCGGGCTTTTGAGCGACGACTTGGTTACTGTCGTCTTAATGGCAAATGGCATGACTCCCCGCTTAGCGCCAACGATGAAAGGAAGTTCAAACTGATCAATGACAATACAGTGGTCCGGTTCAACCGTTCAGGACCCGATGGTGGTGCGAAAAAAGAACAAACTTTTTTTCCCACCAAGCAATCTCCATCACCTGCCTTAGATAAACCCCGTATCGATCAAGCGACAGCCTATCGCTTTGGAAACCAAGTCACGGTGGAGTGGATCATCCCAAAAGACGCTTCACCCCAGCTGGGCTATAAGCTTGAGGCTTTCGACAACACAAGCGCAGTGGGACTACCGCTTGCCACTTGGGAGGATGCCGCTCCGCACATTCTTAAAAAGAGGCTAGATACTAAATCCCCCACGAAATCGGTAAAACTAACCGTCACCGATATCTTTGATCAGCAAATCACAAAGATTATCCCAGTCAAAGAAACCATGATCCCACTGATCGCCAAAACCGAGACCAAGACCAGAGCTGGACTCGAGTATCGATACTACGAAAACCTGACCAAAAACGCTTGGAAGACGTTACCCGATTTCTCAATCCAGAAACCAGTTAAGGAAGGTCACCTTAAAACCCTCGACGATACCGTTAAGGAGGACCGCAACACAGAATATGGAATTCGTTTTAAAGGGTATCTCCGTGTCCCATCTGATGGCTTATACACCCTCTCTTTGGGTACTAGCGACGGCAACCGGCTTTTTTTAGATGGTAATCTGATCGCCACAAACAATGGAATTCATAGCACCTCGCCAAAACTCCACTCCCTCAAATTACGAAAAGGCCTCCGTCCTTTCGTACTAGAATATTTTAAGGGGGGAGATTCTGGAAACAGCAAACAATCAACAACCGCGAAAATTGCAGTTTCCTGGGAAGGTCCTGGATTCGAGATGCGTAAGCTGACAACACAAGATTTTCGATGTGACGAACGGGCTAAGGTCCCCTCCATTTTACTTAGGACGCAAAATCAATTTTCACACGACACCCTGAAAGATAATCTCGCGGGAATTCAGATAGACGTCGAAAAGCATGGGCAATCCATTCACAAATTGCAGCTCTTTGCGGGTAAAGTCCTACTAACAACTCGACTGGCCAGTGATTTCGATAAAAGAGGCCATGCTGAGATCAGCATCTTACTTCCCGAAGGCCAAAACCAGCTCTGGGCACGTCTTTGGTTTAACGATGGAAATTCCATCGATTCTTCTAACGAACTGAGACTCGAAGCAAGGAATCGGATTAGTAAACCGTGGGAATTTCATCGCATGCTCAAAGGTGACTTCCCTCTCGCCGTTCGAGGTGGAATGGACTCCATCTCTTTCCGGGGAGAAGGTTACGGATTTGTTCATCAAACCATCACCGGAGACTTTACTCTAACAGGGCGCATTGCCTCAATGCCTTTGACCTCAAAAGAAAATGGCTTGTGGCCATCCAACTGGCTGGGTCTCTCAGTCCTATCTAAGCATCCAAATCCCAAGGTGCGCCTCACTGACAAAGGACCTTACAATTCCGAGATCAGCCTCTTTTTGACCACCGAAGGGAAAATGAAAGGCAGCAAAGATTTCCCTGATCTCGCTGGAACCAATAAGAGCATTGCCTCGTTCGAAGGAGAGCATCGCTGGCTCAGACTGGTTCGGCGTGGACGACGATACCAATCTTTTACCTCTGCAGATGGTAATCATTGGCAACTCGCAGATGAACGGTTTGCGAGTAAGACCTCCAAGGAAGTCTATGCGGGAGTCTGTTTTCGATCGGGGCCGAATAAGAGCCGTAGCCTCTTCGAGGGGACCGTTGATCATCTCAAACTTGAAACTAACGCCTCTCCTGAGCACCGCGAAAAACCCATAAAAGAAGACCTCAATCTTAAGAACCGCATCACCGCTCTTGTTCAGGCAAGCGATCGACCAGAAATACTGTATGCCCGAACCGTGGGTCAAGGGATCGTCAAATCTAGCGATCATGGCGAGACGTGGAATTCTGCCAATAATAACCTGACTTCCCTCGAGACCCTAACAGTCAGATCCGTAGCAGTGCATCCTGAGAACTCCGCTATCGTCTTGCGGGGCTGTGGCAAGGTCGTAAACGGCCAACAACAGAGCGGTCTCTGGAGAAGCAATGATGGAGGTGATTCGTGGAAACTGGTGACAAGGGAAATTGACTTTGATGGACAAGGTCCGACCTCAATGTTTGGCGAAGTCATCCAATTTTTCCCGCTCGACCCTCAGCTAGTCGTGGCCGGCGGGGAAAGTAAGGGGCTCTTTATGAGCCGGGATGCTGGAAAGACTTGGGCCTATGCAGGTCTCGCGGGAGAACGCATTACCTGTATGGCCTTTTGTCCTTCTCTCGACAAAAATTCAAAGGCCCCAATTTTAGTGGTCGGAACCTGCGCCGACAGCGAGCTCCAAACCCTCCGACTAGGCACCCCCTTCACTCTACTCAAAAATCCGGGGAAAATCTATTCGCTCAACCTCTCTCAAAGTGAAAGATCCCACAAAATATCTCCGATCTGTGAGCTGGAAAACTTTGGGTTCACTAACATGGTTTTTGATACCGAACGGAATTTCATGAACTTTGCCACGACCCGAGGAGTCTTTTACACTTGGGCTCATGGCGGTCGATATGCAAAACGCGAAGTGGGCAGCTCTCGTGATCGCCTCTTCACGGCACTCGGCACTCGGCCATTCGATTCGTGGAGTTTATTGACATGCAGCGCACCTTTTTCCGGAGGATCGGAAAGTCCAATTCACTACACGAGCACGCGAAGTCGTGACTGGAGAAAACTATCACAACATTCACTCATCGAAAACGGGGAATCGGCACTTGCATTAAATGCCGGAATTTCCTGCCTACTCCCTGACCGGAATAAAGAAGACACCCTTTATCTCTGCAATCGACACGGTGTTTTTAAAACGATCAACAAAGGCCAAACCTACAAACTCGTCTTAAAGACGGAGCCAAACTAAAGCCGCAATCTCACCGTCGACTGCCACTGGGAACTTCCAGCAGGCGCCAATAAATGAGCTATGCAAAGGTTACGATTCTAGAAAGCTTCCAAACATTAAAAGGGCCTAGGCTTACAGAGTAATTCAGACTTCGAATTGTAATGAAAAAAAACCTCAGCCTCTTGACGGGCGCTTTAATCTACGGATCTTCGGCTGCCTGCTCACACGGGCAGGACTGCTTAGACTTGGTTGATGGACAATGTGCCGGGTGCATTTACTTCTCTACCAACTCTCCTGATTTCCTCAACGTCACTGATTTTTTCCAAACCGACACGGGCTTATTTGCGGCGGCAGCCGATGGCATGAATATGTTCACATTTGCCCCAGTCCCCAATGTCGTCGCTCCTTTTTCCTCGGCTACAAAATTGACCCCCACCCGAGATTCCGTCGGCATCACCCACGTCAAAATCTCTCATCGTGGGGAACTTTCGCTCATGCCCTTCCAAGTTTACTATCAAAATGCCGGGCTCGATTGCGTAAGCCGAGTGCCATTCACTCCAGTGAAAGCGGGAAATCTCTCAGGAGTTACAGTTCCGGTGACTTTAAGCATGAATTTTAATATCTTACTTGAAGATGATCTTCCCGGCGTTGGAAGTGAGGGCACCACCTACTTAAAAGCCACAATCGATCTCGAGGCTCCCGAATTCTTCGATACCGAATTTGAAGGAGGGATACAATTTGACCGGGATACTAGCGCCAATCCTGTATTCAGCGGAGATTTCGCAGGAATAGCGAAAGCAGTTCCAAATGGCGCTGGATTCCAGGTAAGTGCGCGATTTGATGTGACCCTCGATTTATTGCCGGGCGAACAGGTTTATCTCGACGCTCGCAGTTCCGCTACACTTGCATCCGATAATTTTGGGGTAGGCCCCCCTGAACGCTGGTCGGCCTCAACCCCAGAACCGATCACTTACACCATAAGTAGCTCAGATCGAGCGGTGCGTTTTGAGTTATTCCCGGAAAATCCTCAAAGCGAGTCAGAACGGCCAAAAATCGTTGAGTGGCAACAGCTCAGCAAGAACCGCGACGAGACTACATTCCAGCTCACTTGGACATCGAAACCCGAGAGGGACTACCGAATCGAATCATCGGTAGACATAAAAAATCCGTGGACTCCGTTGCCAAACAAGGATGGGATCGCTTCACAGGGGTATCTCACCACCAGCCAGGTGGTTATCAATACCCAAAATCACCCGAGCCAGCTCCTTAGAATCGCCCTTTCTCCCTCTCCGCGGACGCCCTAGGGCGATCTGAACTATAAGTAAATTCCGAGCTGAGCGCAATGACGCAGCAGGTAAATTTACCCACCCAACAGGCATTTTTGAATTAGAGGTCAATTCCATCTCCCAAGAAACGAGGATCATCGTCTATTTTAGGGATTGAATAACAATGAGTTGTTTGGCACCCTTTCCAGATGGCGTTCATAAATCCAAACCCACGCAAGGTTATTTGCACACTTGCGTTCACGCTCTCTACTTTTACCGGGCAGGCAACGGTTCTTATCGGCGGTGATATTCTCAACGGAAACTTGAACGCTGGAAGCGCCGATGGTGACACCACGGATGATAATTTTGAATCTACTCCAAACTGGGTGAATGTTGGTGGAGCCCCAACGATGCAGTCGACCCGGACCAACTTGGCGTCTCCCGATGGCACTCGCAACGCAGTCTTATCTCTGTCTGGTGATCGCGTCTTTGGTTCCGAGCTGGGTTTGAATGGTTATACTATTTCGGCCGGAGATACCTTTGATGTTCAGTTTGAGTGGCGAGATGCTTTTAACTGGAATGACAGCCTTGATAATGTTGCGGTCACCCTTTTTACCACTGATGATGATACCATCACGGGCAATGCGACTTCATTAGTCGTCGATCTCTCAGGACTGAGCACGGCTAACAATACTTACGAGACAGTCGATCATGACGGCATTTATACCGCGACAGGTGATGATGCCGGGAAGAGGCTCTTTCTCACATTCCAAGGGCAGTCCGGAGAGGGGAGCGATACAAATGGCTTTGCTCGTTTTGACAATCTCACTCTTGAGGTGACTTCCGTGGTCCCCGAACCTAGTTCGGCTCTTCTGATTTGCCTAGCTGGAATAGGCTTGGTGGCACGCCGGCGCTAGAGCCAGCCCTTCCGAGTATTCCAAAGCAGATGGTAATAAGGCCTCGGAAACCTTGTTCGTTCTGTCGTTTACAGTGGCTTGGATCCCTCGAGCAAGAGAAAGGACCTCGTGGGGCAAAGGTTTGTCCTTTCTACTGAGCTAGCACGCCCGAGAATTAGTTAAGAATCTTTGATATTAAAATTTTCTAACAATTTTATTGATTTTTAGAAAATCTGACTCTTGAATTCCCATTACGCAGCTATTGAAAGTTGCAATTAACAAAAACAAGGACATGGCACTGAATAAAAAAACGAAAATTATTGCCGCTCGTGGAGCTCTGATTCTGCCCGTGGCAGCCAAACATCATGAAGTCGAGGCTCCTGCCGAGACTGCATCTTGCTGCGATGGCCTCAGTGGCCTCTATGGCATAGGCTATTCTTCTGGAACATTCTCCTCGGATGGATCTGAACATGACGCCGACGGATATACCTTAGGATTAAGGTTAAATATCGCTGAGGATACCGAAATTTTCTTCCTCTACCAAGACTATGACAGTGGGGATTTCAACGAAGCCACTGCTATCCTTCGCAAATCATATGATCTGATCGATGGATTTACCACGAAGGTAGGCGTTGGCTATGGCACTCAGTCCGTTGGTGGATCTGTTGCCTCAAATGCCATTGTCGGTGAGATCCAGATCGGTACCGAAATCGCAGGAATTGGAATTAATCTTATCTATGATCACAACTTCGTTCTCGATAGCGATGTCAACGATGACTTCGCAACGATGCACTTGGTGGGAATTTATCCACTGAGCGACTCGATGAATTTGTGGGCCGCCTATGAATGGCAAGTTTCAGGTGATACACTGATTGAAAAGGACGACACGACCTCAATTGGTATCGGCATCCGCTTCTAAAGAAAATTCTTCTTTATTTAAAATTACTAAACCCATCCCAGTTTGCTGGGATGGGTTTTTTATATCTCCCCCTGTAACCACGACTGGCACCCTCTTGATCCGCGCTTCTCCAATTCCTTCAACAGGAGACTTAAGCTCTCAAACCTAAAAAGGATAAGCCCTAGTAATGTGAAGAAGGTTCTGCCCCGCAAAGAACGACATTTCGGTAATGTAATGACCTCTATTATCTCTGAGTTCTCAGCATACTCAAAGACACGAGAGATCTGCAGGAGTAATTGCACGGGCTGTTCCAAAGAGTCCTTGCCGAGCGATCACACCGGGCAAAACCGCCTTATGTTTGCTATGACCCTATCCGCCTCATCTCCCTAGTACTCGGCAAACCCGACCTTTTTCCGGTGCCACTCCTATCAGGGAGATTTGCCAATGTCTTTCAGCCCTCAAGCAAGCGCCCGGATAATCAGTTGATTAGATCGCCGCAAAGCGGCACTCAAGCTCAACTGACTCATCTATTTGACGACTCCCTCCCTCTCGATACGGACACCCCGAGAGGGGTGAAATAAATCGTTACTGCCCGTCAGCATCGGAATCAGGCAGCTCTGGCGGTGTTACTCGCTTAGCAGGTGCCGCCTGTTCAGCTGGTGCCGCCTGTTCAGCTGGTGATGCTTCTTTGGGGCCATCTGCAAGCTTGCCGAGGAATTCTGGTAGTTCTATTCCAACATTCTTTGTGAGCTGGTGCAGTGGTGGGAGTGCCCCAACCAATCCAGAAACAAAGCCGGCCGTATCATTCTTACCATCTTTGCCTTTTCCTGAATCCCACACGGTCACTGAATCGATTTTCAGATTTGCGATAGCCTTTACCTGCTCTTCGACAAGAGCCGGAAGCTGCTCGGTCACTAATAAGAGGGTCGCATCATCTGCGGACCCCCCAGCGGCATTAACGATTCTTCCAAATCCTTCTGCCTTACTCTCTAGCGTCGCTAGCGTTCCCTTAGCCTCAGCTTCCATCACAGATTGGATACCATCAGCCTCACCTTTTTTGAGACGACGGATTTTTTCAGCATCAGCCTCCGCCAAGGTTTCGATCTTTGCTTTTTCAATTTCCGCAGGAACCACAATATTCGCATATTGAGTTGCTTTCTCTCGGAGTGAACGAGCGGTTTCGGCTTTCTGCTCTGATGCATAAGCTTCTTCTAAGGCTTGCGCCGTTTTTACTTTTTCAGCAGCGATGGCAAGACGCTCGGCCTCGGCCTCACGCTCACGACGAGATGCATCAGACTCAGCGACCTTGATCTTAGCGAGGTTCTCACCCTCCACCGCAATCGCCTGTGCATCGGCAACCTGAACCCGCTGCTCTCTTTCGGCGTTGTTCTTTCCAATTTCACCATCTCTTTCTTGCTGAGCAACACTTACCTTCGCTTCATTGATTGCCCTTGCCGCAGCCTCTTTACCCAAGGCTGCAATATATCCTGACTCATCAGTGATATCCTGAATATTCACGTTAATGAGCCTGAGCCCGACCTTGGTCAATTCCACCTCAACTCCCGCGGTGATCTTTTCGATTAAAAGATCACGGTCTGCGTTAATTGATTCAATATCCATGGTGGCGATCACGACACGCATCTGGCCGAAGATAATGTCCTGCCCAAGCAATCTGATCTGGTTCATGTCCAGCCCTAACATGCGTTCGGCAGCATTTTCCATTATGCCCTCTTCCGTGGCGACACCCACCGTAAAGGTCGATGGCGTGTTAACCCGGATGTTTTGTTTGGAAAGGGCACCCTCCAGCTTGATATCAATCGGAATGGGGGTCAGGTCAAGATACTGAAAATCCTGAAAAATGGGCCAAACGAAGGCAGCACCACCATGGATACATTTCGACGATCTACCGTCACCTCCAGTCTTACCATAGATCACTAGAATCTTATCGGATGGACAACGTCGATAACGAGAGAAGAAAAAGACGAGAGTTCCAAGAGCGACGATGAGCAGTGAGCACACCAAGACCAACATAAAGGGATTTCCAGCGGCAATAATATTTAACGTATTCATAGTTTTAATAATTTATTTTCTTTTATTTCATTTAAGTTTTTCAACGAGGAGCGTCCTATCGTCCACAAGTTCTGTCACGCGCACAGCCACACGATTTTCAA
>JAQWSX010000068.1 GCA_029242935.1 Akkermansiaceae bacterium | reverse complement strand
GCCGAAGCGTTTGACGTAGTTTTTATCGCGCCACACGAGGAAGCTGATCTTGCCGCCATTCTTTTCACGTTCTGCTTCAATGACTCCGTTTCCAATCACCACGCCAAGGTGACCACCTGCTTGAAACTTCCTGCCATTCATGCCGATGAGCACGTCGCCGGGGAGAAACTCCCCATCCGCCGGGGAGCCTTTAATCGTCGCCTTCACCTGGAACTGATCCCCGGTGAATCTCCCGGTCCACATTCCTACAATTCCGGTTGGGCCCAGAGTCCAAGGCTTATCGTCCGTTTCGGGCGGAAGGTCACCTTTGGTTAAGTCCACGAGATTTTTCGGACGACGAACATCCTGGGGACCGAGATCCTCTCCCTTCGTAAGGGCCTCCATCTGCTCGGGAGTCAGGGTGCGCTCGTCTGCCGAAGCAAAGGATACGAACAAGAGCAAAGTAATCGAAATAAGTGTCTTCATGAAGGGATGGGTTCTCCTTTGAGTTCGGATTGATGAGAGGCTGCTTTGGATACCTTCTCGCGAAGGATCAAAATTGAAAACCCGGTCGCCGCCGCCAGTTTCAACAAGTCTGCGCGGGTCTGTCGGGGCATGGGCGACTGAAGGTCCCAAACAAGGTGGGCCGTTTGGGAGACCCTGGCCCGCGAGAGTTTTCGCTGCTCCAACATTGCCTGAAAAACGGTAAGAAACGTAAGCGCCCTTTCCGGGTCGGCAGACACAAACGAACTGCGACCATACCAAACTGTTTCGAAAATGAACCCTTCATCAATTTCAGCGCTCGCGGTAATCAACTCTTCCTTCCCTCCAACGAAGGGCAGTCTTCTCATCGACTTGGGCAATTTCGCAGTCCGGGCGGGATCATCGGTCAGATAAATAAAGGAGTCACCACGCTTCACCAACCGGGCCAACTCACCGCGGGCTGACTTTCGACACCGCTTCTTTGAAATCACCAAGGGAGCCATCGGCGTCAAGGCATTCAGCAAGGAACTGGGAAGAGGTAAAGGCCGGGAAGCCCTGCCATCGATATTGGCCCTTCTAAGGTAATCGAAAAGAAAGACCCCTACTCCAACCACCAAAAAGATCAGCGTCAGCTTGAGATTCAACAGATCCAATCGATTGGCCATGACAAGATCAGCCTCTGACATAATAATGATGGGCTCCTCTGCCTCGTCCGTATCAAACTCATCCGATTGTAATCCACCAATCACGCCTTCCCCTCCAATCTCCGACTCAAGACTCTCGTCTCCACCTCCTCCGCTACGCGTCTTCTTTTCCTTCTTCCACTCGGGTTCCCCTAATCCTCCCTGGCTCTCAAAGTATTTGAGATCGGCATCATCCATCCCGGCCCGATCCAGAAAATCTTCAGCTCCATCTTCCGCAAAGCGAATCTGGGCAACCTCGTCCCCTCGATTATCGAGAAGAGCCTGCTTCCTCGCCTCTTCTTGGACCGCCCGCTTTGCAAGTTCCTCGCTACGATCGGGCTGAATGCGGTTCACATGAGTCTTCGAGTTCGTTCTCGCGCAGACAAAAGCAACGGCCACACATCCCAGAGCCAACAAACTCGCGATCCGCAAGGGCTTCACGATGTAGCAAATCCACAACAAGAGAGCCCCTCCCGTGAGAAGCACTCCGAGGTATCCAATCAAGCTAAAGTATTCCGGATTCCAATTCATTTCTTGGCTTTCGTCACCGCGTCGTCCCAATGGTTGAAGGCATAGTAAACAAGGTTCACTCCCAGACTTGTCGCGGCCTCCCGCATCTCGGATGTGACATCGGTATATCCCTGGGACTTCCAGGCATCGTTCATATCACCCGGATGATAAAAGGCCATCCAGCGACCCTCGTGTTTGATCCCCAGGGCCCGTCGTCCGCCATGGTGCCAAAAAGCGGGAGCGCCTTCTGGAAAACGATAAGGGAGTTGGTAGATAATATCGTCGTCTGCGATATCCAGGAGTGGCTTATCCGGAAAAACCTGCCTGATGAAGTGGATGAAAGAGCTATGGAAACGGGCACTTCCCGCATCAGCAATGAGCATCCCGCCACCCAAACAGTATTCGCGAAGAATCTTCATGTCTGCAGAGCTCACCCGCCCCATGCTGTTATTACCGGTGAGATAGACGAAGGGAGGAAAACCATCCTTGGGATATTTTTTCAGAAGCGCGATGGAATGACTCTCACCTTTCCGGGCAATCTTTTTGAAGCCAGTGGCCTGCGCGAACGAACGGAGGAAGTTCAAATCGGCTCCGGTTTCATTCATACCATCATCCCATCCGGCACCGCCATGCTCCAGGCGGATAAAGCGCACCTTGTAATCCTCCATTCCCGCCGGCCATCCACCTTCGGTCCCTCCTCCCTTTCCAATCTTGCCGGCCTTGGCAATCGCCCCCGCTTCATAAGTCGCCTGAGTTTGTTTCTCCATCTCCCGGTCCACTTCGGTTTCATCCAGGTCGGGAATTGCCATGATGATGTCGGAATTGGCGCGCAGAGTGAGCGTTTTCTTTTTCTTCTTCTTTGGCTTCACCATTTTCACCATCGCGACGACCGGGTTGCCACTGCCTTTCGGAACCTTGTAGGGCTCAACATTACCACCAAGGCTAAGCAGCCACGGGATGATAATAAGAATCGTGATGTGGGTCCATACACTGGCGTAAAGACTCCGACGATGCCTTGGGTCCCGTCCGTGAGTCCGCAAATCTTCGAGAACCCGATCTCCCGACATTGGCTCCCCCGCCTTCCGGGTAAAGGCCACATAAACAGAGCGACTGCGCAACATCACCCGCAGCCAAAAGGCATAGACGCCAATCGCCAAAGCAGGCCAGCACACCGACCACCATCTGAGTAGAATAGTCGCGCGATCCTGCTTCAAGGCATCGATTTCTACTCCCGCATTCAAAACCGCAAAGAGACCTAGCCAAGCGGTCACCACATATAAAAGAACTGCCGCATAAACGAGAATCAGCGAATTCCGCAAAAGTAGATACGTCAGCCTATTCTTCAGAACGGAAACCGTCCCCACGATTCCACTCACCAAGCAAACTAATCCAAAGGCCTGAAAAGAAAGGCCAAATGCCTTGGTGAAGCCATGGGAGTCAAACAGGTCCGAGATGCCGGGATTTTGCTCAAGAAATGTCGCTAAAGCCGGCGGGCCCCAGGACCAAAACGCCCAACCCAAGGAAGCAAGCATCACCATCGCCACTCTAACCACCGTTGCCTTGAACGGTGATGGGCGGGTGGGAATCTCGTCGACCAAATCGGCCGGAAGAGAGCTTTTAGATTGGGAATTCATCGGGCCAAATAAACAGCTAAATCAGGGCTTACTTAAAGAGGTCTTCCTCTTCATCAACTTTTGGGGTTTCCGGACCGTTCTTCTTAATCTTGAGATCTTTCTCAATGTCCGACTTGGGATCAGGAGATTCATCTTCAGGTTTCGCACCTGGAGGTTTTGGCGCCTTCACCTCCGGGGCTTGTGCACCACCGGAACTCTTCTTATCTGAAAAGTTGTTACTAATATCCTGCACGTTAAGACCATGTTCCTCGGCAATATCACGCAATGAGTCTGTCGCCTCCTTCATTGCCAACTCCATTCTCTCCCGCTCACTCAACTCGGAGGTATCCTTGCCGGTAACGGCCTTCTTAAGGAAAGGAATGCTCGTTCCCAGGAGCAACACCGCATGAATCACCACCGTGAATAGAATAATCGTTTTCAAGCTTCGCCCATTGAAGCTCTCCATCAATTCATCCGGTGAAATCTCATCGTTACCCGACTTGTTTTTCGTTTCTTGTTCTTCCATCTGATTTTTCTAACTATTGATTTTTCTCTCCCACGGCCTCCAGGATTCCTCCTGCTTCGGCGATGGCTTTCATAACTGGTTCAAAAGTTTCCTTGGGTAAGGCCGCGTCGCACTTGAATTGAACATGACGTTGTTCATCCGACACCGTGCTGGCCAAAACAGCCCGAACTCCCCACTCAACATCTTTGGAGCTGTCCACTCGGGCCCCGTCGAAGTAGATCACGCCCTCCGCATCGATTGCCACGCGGGCCGCCACCGAAGCTTTCGTTTTCTCGACGTATTCCGAATTCGGAAGCGTCACCTGAAGGTTGGTCTTATCCTTGGCCACCTCGCTACACACCAAAAAGAAGATAATCAGCAGGAAGGCAATATCGCCCATGCTGGCTATCGGCACCGGAATGATGCGTCTTTTCTTCTTTCGCTGTGCTCGCTTGTTCATCGTTTACTTATCGTCCTCCACGAGGGCGACCACTCCGCCATTTGCACTAATGGCCGCAAGGGCCTGAAAATAGTTTTCATAAGGAGTCCCCTTTGCAGACTCCAAAAGGATAACCCGCTTGCTTCCTTCCAACTCGGCAAGATCAAGAGCGGCCAATCGGGCGTTAAGTTCCGCCAGGTCGACCTTCTTGTCATTAAACATAATGACATCGTCCTTGAGGTTGATCGTGGGAGTTTTGTCAGACTGGGCCTGGCTGGACTT